>JBITAF010000017.1:0-12435 GCA_044440025.1 Phycisphaerales bacterium JB060
CCCAGCGATCCGGGCTGCTCTGGTAGTCGGCCGACGGCCCGGCCCGCACGAGCGCCGTGCTCACGACGGCGTCGTAGTCGTAGTTGAGCGTCGCGCGGCGGATCTCGACCGGCGTGGTGTCGTTGGAGAAGCTGTACTCGACGAACGCCTGGCCGCACCGGCTCACGCCGATACGCGATTCGGGCGAAGAATCCTGCGTTGGCGTTGCAACCCGGGCCAGCATCGACCACAATACCCTGGTATGCAACGCCTTATCACATCACTTGCCGTGCTCACGCTTCTCGCCCCCACGCTCGCCCTGGCCCAGGACGCCTGCGAGCCGCAGCGGCTCGCGCCGCCTGTTGATCCACCCGCGTCCAAGTACGGCTCGGCGGCCGCGACGAACGGCCGCTTCTGGTTCGTCGGTGATTCTTCTGCCAGGACGGTGTGCAGCGGATCCTCGATTGGCTGCCAGAGCGGGGCGGTGCACGTGTATGAGTTGATCGACGAGCGGCTGGAGTTCCGCGAGACCATCGTGCCGCCGGACGTCACCTCGGGATCGAACTTTGGCGCGACGGTGGACGTGGAAGGCGATCGCCTGGTCGTCGGCGCGTACAAGCACATATGGGCTGGCACACTCTTGCGTGGCGCGGTCTTCGTGTATGAGTTTGATGGGGAAGACTGGGTCGAGACCTCGCGCCTCCGGCCGCCGGAACAGATTGTCGATTTTGGCCGCACGGTTGTTCTGCACGGCGACTCGATGGCCATCTGGCCCAGCCAGAGCCGCGATCGTGTCTACTTGTATGGCTTCGATGGGAGCGAGTGGACACTGTCACAAACACTGCGTCCGGATGGCGACCCACTGAACTGGCGGTACGGGCAGCGAATGCACTTGGACGATGAGTGGCTGTTTATTGGCGCTCCCTTTGACGGCACTGTGACGCCAAGCGGTGGCTCGGTGCACATCTACAGGCGGCAATCCGATGGTACAGCGCAGTTCGTACAGAGGCTGGCGGTCGATTTTCTTGGTAGATTCGGTCACAGCATCGGCTACAACGGGCGCTCGCTGCTCATTGGAGTTCCTGGTGATTCGCCTAGCTTTGATTCACAAGGGCGTGTCTGGGCATACGAGTTCGACGGAACGCAATGGCAGCTCGTCCAGCAGATCGCTCATAGCGGCGCGGGGCAGAATCAAGCGTTTGGGGTCGGGCTGAGCGTGCACGGCGATACCCTGGTGGCCGCTTCACAGAACGAGCGCACCCCGGAAGGTCTCACCTCGGTCTACGAATTCAGGCAGCAAGCCGATGGCGCTTGGCTGGAAGCTAAGAGGCTCGTCCCGACGCCACCCGATCTCACCGGCCATCTCGGTGCGGGCATCGCTATTGATGATGACCTCGCCCTGGTCACCTCGCTGGACGAGTACGTCCCCGGCGAGCCCAACGACGGCGCGGCCTACCTCTTCGACCTGGCCTGCACCGACTGCCCTGCCGACCTCGACGCCGACGGCGCGCTCAGCATCTTCGACTTCCTGGCGTTCCAGACGGCGTTCGATGCGGGATGCGAGTAAGAGGGCAATGGGCATTGGGCAATCGGCAATGGGGCGGAGGGGAGCGAGACCTCCGGCTCCGGGCCCATTGCCTATTGCCCAGCTCCCATTGCCCGATGCCTCCCCGATCCCCACAACCGGCCGCTAGGCCTCCAGCGCGGCGCGGGTCTGCTCGGCCAGCGCACTGGCGCGTTCGATGCAGTCGATCGCCTCCTCGTCCACGCCGTCGGCCGCGGCCGACCACGCGCGGTTGATCTGACGCTCCATGGCGGCGAAGCGGTCCATGATGGCCGCGTATCCCGAGAGGCCATGCCTGGAGACGATCCGCTCGCGGGCGTCGACGAAGGCTGGCACGTGCACGGCCTGCACCTCGCCCAGACGCTCGATGATGGCCGCCTCCCGGTCGTGGCTCGTGGTCATGTGCGGCAGGTCGCGGCGCAGGCCCCCGATGGCCTCGATGATGGCCGCCAGCCCCGCCTCGGGGGAGCCCGCGGCATCGGGGCGGTCACCGGCCGAAGACGCCAGCCGCCGGCGCGTGTCGATGCGCACGAGCGTGGCGCCACCCAGCAGGGCCAGGGCCGCCAGAAGGAACAACCACTTGCCGCTCCAGCGCCCGAAGGAGAACTCCTTGACGCGCACGCGGTCGACCTGGGCGTCCCTCAAAGTGGCCAGCAGCTCGGGCGTGATCGTGGTCTCTTCCTCCACGCCCGGCTCGGTGATGGGCTCGCCCTTCTCGAAGGGCGGGGTGTCCTCGGTGCGCACCTCGCCCGCGGGGGCGGCCAGCGTCAGCCCGACGAGCTGCTCGTCGGGCAGGTCCAGACGGGGCAGGTAGGCCGTGGGCGCGGCTGCCAGACCCAGGACGAGGCCGGCGGCGATGATGAGGAAGCCGATGAGTTTCATGGTTCGTCTCCCTTGCGTGGGTTGGTGGGTTAGCCCATCGCCAGGACGGTGAAGTTGATGAGCAGGCCCAGGATGCCCTCGCCCACGATGAGCCCCGCGGCGAAGGGCACGCCCCAGTCCTCGCTCCAACGCTTGCCCTTGGCCTTGACGACGACCATGTTAATGATGCAGCCGATGCCGTAGGTGGCAATGTAATAGAACGGCAGGTACATGCTCAGGCCGATGAGCACGCCCAGGCCCGGGAAGGCGCCCAGGCCGAGCAACGCGCCCAGGAGCGCGCCGAGGCCGTAGAGGGCGTAGGGCATCTCCCCGCCCTGCACGCCGGTGATGACGGCCTGGAGCGCCTGAGCCTGCGGGGCGACGGTGGGCGTGCCCGGGCCGATGGGGATCTGCCCGTCGGTGGCCTTGAGGTTCACCGCGACGATGGTGGCCAGCACGAGCATGCAGATGATCGGGCCCAGGCCGGTGGAGACCAGCTCGACAATCTGCTGGCGCTTGGGCTGGCTACCTACGAGATAGCCGGTCTTGAGGTCGCCCATCATGTCGGCGGCGCAGGTGATCGCCACGCACAGGGCGGCCCCCAGCAGCACCGCACCCACGACGGCGCCCGTGCCGGATAACAACAGCACGAGCACGACGGTAAGCAACGCCATGCCGCTGATGGGTGACCAGTCGGTCATGCCCGTGCACTGGGCGATGATGATTCCGGCGAACCAGATCCACGCGGCGCCCACCAGGGCGATAACGAGGGCCCGCAGGTGCGGGTTCATCCAGCCAAGCCAGCCGGGCTTGAGGTCATTGTCGGCCATGTAGGCCTCACGCTGCTCGGTGGTCCACTCGTTGTTCCAGGTGTCCAGGGTGGCCTGGCTCTCGAAGCTGAGCGTGTAGCTCTTGAAGGTCGTCGTTGCCTGCTCGAGCGGGGCGTCGTCGCCCACGAGCTTCGTACCCGTCACGGGGTCTTCCAGGTTTACGGGCTTGTTGCCGACGAAGTCGGCCGCGAGGAACAGCAGCAGCAGCGCGGCAAGCACACTGACGATGAGCACCTTCATGCCCAGCTCGTCGGACCCTCCCTTGGTACGCCCGAAGCTGGAGGCGGCGATGCTCTTCATGGCCTCGCGGATGGCCGGCAGCGCAAAGAACACGCCCATCAGCGCGCCGCCCAGCAGCAGCCCGATGCCCAGCGGCCGGTTGAACGCAGTAAAGGCGTAGTCGGGCGTCTGGTGGGCCCACAAGCTCTGGGGTGCCCAGCCCATCGAGTACACCAGCGGGTTGATGACAAAGAACGCCAGGATGCCGCCCGCAAGCACGAGCAGGCCCGGGCGTCCGGTGATGAACCCGGCCCCGATGGCGAACGGCGCGATCGCGAACACACGCTGGAACTGGTCGGGTAGGCCCAGGAAACGGCCCACGTCGAGCTTATCGTCGTTGTAGAGCACCTGATCGGGGCGGCCGTCGCGGTCGCGGTCGACGCGGACGGTGAGGACCGGCTTCGCTTCG
This sequence comes from Phycisphaerales bacterium JB060, assembly GCA_044440025.1. Classification (GTDB taxonomy): domain Bacteria; phylum Planctomycetota; class Phycisphaerae; order Phycisphaerales; family UBA1924; genus JAHCJI01. The sequence goes on from JBITAF010000017.1 coordinate 3,923, forward strand.
GGATCCTCGGGCTGGTGCTCGGCGGCGACCTGCTCGGCGGATAATCGCCAGTCCACGTCGCTGTAGCCCGGCAGGGGGTCGCCCGCCCAGCCCAGGCTTGTACTGCGTAGCGAGTCCCAGGAGCGTTGGCCTTCAGCCGCGCGGTACGCGGCGAGCGCGAGCTTGTCGTTTACACCCTCGGGCGCGGGAGTCTGCTCCAGCCGGTCGGCCAGCGTCCCGCGTTCGGCTTCTGTGGCTTGTGCCTCTCGGGCCTGCTCGATCTCGGCCAGCACTGCACCCCGCGCGACCACGCCAGCGGGGGCGGACTCTGCCTGGATCCAACTGGCGATGCGCTCGGTGAACTCGGCCTCGGCCTGGCTGATGCGGCCCGTTTCCACGAGTGCGTCGAGGTTGCCCACCGAGGCGGGCAGCTTGATGGCCGGCAGCCCGGCGGGGAGATAAATCAGCGCCCCAAGCAGGATGCCCGCCACCAGCACCACCGACTTCTTCGCGCCGGCGCCCGGGCTCTTGAGGATGACCGCAACACCCGTGGGGCTTGGGAAGCGGAGCCGATCGATGTCGATCATCTGCTTGCGCAGCGGCACGATGAATGCGCAGCCCAAGACGGCCCCCGCCACGCATGCCAGCGTGATGAGCCAGAACTCCAGCCCGCTGGGCGCCAGCGAGTATCCCAGCAGGTACAGCACCGGCACGGTGAAGATCACGCCCGAGTTGGGCGTGTTGACCGCACTGGCGATGGTCTGGCCGATGTTGGTTTCCAGGATCGTGCCCTTGCGGAGGATGCCCCGCAGCACGCCGAAGCCCAGCACCGCCGCGATGGCGCTGCCGACGATCGTGAAGCCGATCTTCAGGCCCGCGTAGGTGATCGCCGCGTTCATGATCGCGCCGACGATCAGGCCGAAGATGATGGCCGAGACCGTGACCTCGCGGTACCGCGGGTCGAACAGGCCGCTGGCGTGCTCGGGCGGATTGGCCGGCGGGGCGTCCGTGGGCGTGGCGACGCCGGGCCCGGGCGGGTCGGCCATGGCATCAGGATTCACGCCTGGGGTGGTCTGGCCGGCCTGGCCATCGGATTGGCCGTTGGGCTGTCTGGGGTCGCGGCTGTCGGTATCGCTCATGCGCGGGCCTCCAACGGGAATCCCCCAAACATACGCCACCGGGACGCGAAGAAAAACCTTCGGGCCGCGCAAACCGAACAAGACGTTGCCCGGTCTAAGTCGATGGGGACACCCGCATGACCATCGACCAACCGCCAACCGACGCCACAGAGAACGCCGCCGTGGGGGTGAATGACGAGCAACTGCTCGCCCGCTTCGCACGGGGCGACCGCGGGTCGAGGGCGGCGCTCCAGGAACTCGCCCGACGACACGAGCGCCGGCTGCTGGGGCTGGCCCTGGGCCTGTGCGATGGGCGGGAGGACCTGGCGCGGGAAGCCGTGCAGGAGACCTGGGTCCGCGTGATCCGCCACGCCGGGAAGTTCAGGGGCAAGAGCAGCTTCGCGACGTGGGTGTACCGCATCGCGGTGCATCGGTGCGGGGACGCGATGGCCAGGGAGCGTGCGGTGGCGCGACGAGAAGGGCGGGCAGGATCGAGACCCACGCCCGCTTCGGTTGGGGATGACGGCGCACGCGAGGCGGTCGCGCGATTGCCACAGCCCGAGCGCGAGGTGGTGCTGCTGTGCCATATGCGGGGCATGACCCACGAGCAGGCCGCCGCGGTGCTGGGCATCCCGCCGGGCACACTCAAGACGCGGATGACCCGGGCGATGTGCAAGCTGCGCGAGATGATGGGAGCGGAGTCATGAACGAGCAACCGAACGAACTGGAAGACCGGCTCGAATCGCTGACCGAGTGGCGCGGCGGGCACGAGCCGACGCTGTGGGAGTCGGCGCTCGACAGGGCCGATGAGCCGCGGAAGCTGAATCTACCGCCGAAGTATGTCCTGGGTGTGGCCGCGATGGTCATGCTCGCGGCGGTGGGGGTGTGGGCGTCGCTGGGGATGCTCGGACAGGCCAGATCGACGGCGCCCACGATGTCGTACGCCCGATCGGGTACTCCAGGTGAGATGGATCAGGCCGTCGCACATCCGCCTTTCATGAGCGAGGTTGCCCCGTCGGCGGATCAGCAGATCCGATCGTTCGAGATCGAACCCCGGGCCATCCAACGCTCGGCCACGATGGAACTGGCGACCGAAGCCGTGCGTCCGCTCTTCGATCGCGTCACCGCCCTCATCGACCCAAACCTTGGCGAGTTCGTCGAGAACGCCTCGGCGGGCGAGGGGCGTGCCGACGCGACGCTGCGCATCTCGGCCCGGCGGCTGGACGCCGTCATGCGATCCATCCGCGAGATGGAGGGCGTGGCCGAGGTTACGCGTGAGGAACTGTCGGCCGTCGACGCCACCGATCGGCGGGCCGACCTCACGGCACGGCTGGCCAACGAGCGCCGCATCGAGGTCGAGCTGCTCGAGCTCATCGACAAGCGCCCCGATGCGCCCCTGGCCGACGTGCTGCGGGTGCGCGAGGCGCTGGGCGAGGTCCGGCTGAGCATCGAGCGGCTGGATGCCCAGCGTGCGACGCTGAACGAGCGGGTGGCGTTGGCCACGCTGCGGGTCGGCATCGTGCAGAACGCAGAGGACCAGGCGCCCGAGCCCGACGCCAGCGGCTTCCTGCACGACCTGGGCGAGGCATTCACCCGAGGCGGCCGCACGCTGGCCGAATCGGCGGCGTGGATCGTCGAGGTGCTCGTGGGCGGGCTGCTCGCGTGGGTGGTGCTGGTGGTCGCGCTCGTGTGGGCGTACCGCGCGGCCCGGTGGCGGGCGACGTGGGCCTGAGCGATGCTCCCCGGTCAGTCCACGAACCACGTCGCGACGAACACCACCGCGAACAGCGACCAGAACGCCACGCCCGCCCAGCTCAGGACGACGAGCCACCGGGCGGGCCGGTGCTCGGCGGGGATGTCCTTCGAGGTCATCGCCCGGTGGTTGAAGAACGCGAGCAGGGGCGTGCCCAGGAAGCTCAGCGTGGTGGCCAGGTCGACCATGTCGCTCAGGGACCCGACGAAGACCGCGAGGATCACGACCGCGCCGCTCGCCAGCGCGAGCAGCCAGCCCCAGTAGCCGAGCCTCGTCTTGGACTCGCGGCCGAGGGCCTCGCCCACCAGCGCCGACATGGTCCGCGGGATGGCGTCCAGCACGGTGATGGTCGTGCTGAACATCACCGCGATGGCGCAGGTGGCGATGAGCGGGCGGGACCATGCGCCCAATGACTCGGTGTACAGGCCGACGAGCTGGTTGGCGAACGCGCCCGCCGCGCTGGCGGGTTCCTCGCCGGCTCCGTAGAGCAACGCCGCGCCGAGCACCACGAAGGCGACCGCCAGCACGACGCAGAGCGCAAAGCCCACGTAGAAGTCCAGCTCGCACTCGCGCCTCGACGCGGTGTGCCCGCGCTGCTTGTTCCTGGCCAGCGACCACAGCGAGTGCCACACGGTGATGTCCAGCGGCGCGGGCATCCAGCCAACTAAGGCCACGGCGAACACCAGCAGGGCGATGTTCCACTCGCTGGGCCAGAGCGGCGTGCTCGAGAGATCCAGGTTCGGAAGCTGCATCCCCGCCGCGACGACCGTGCCCACGGCCATCACCAGCATGAGCAGCTTGACGACCCGGTCGAGCCACTTGAAGCCGCCCACACCGAGCAGCGCGATGCATATGAGCAGGATGCCCGCCGCGACAACCCACAGCGGCAGGTGCTGGCCATCATCAAGAAGGCCAACATCGACGAGGACGGGATCAAGCACCAACGGCCCCACGAGCGCTGCCGTCACCGCCGTCACGGCCGCCTGGATGGTGAACATCGTGCCCACCTGGATGACGGCGAAGGCCCCCAGCGTCGCGGGGCCCTGCCTCCTGTACGCGTGCAGCAGGCTCCGCCCGGTGGCCGCGGCGTACCGGGGCCCGAAGAGCATCGCCGGCAGCTTCATGGCGTGGGCCAGGACAACCAGGAGCACCAGCGACAGCCCGTAGACCGCCCCCGCGCGCGTGGACTGCACCAGGTGGCTCACGCCGATGGCCGCCCCGGCGAAGAGGATGCCCGGGCCGAGCGCGGCGAGGAGTCTGGGCCTGGTCCGGGCGGGCGTTGGCATGGTGGTGAGGGTAGCGGGGCGGTTCGGTGCGGCCGGATCACGCGTCCGGGCCCGGGGCTTCTCGGACCGGGGCTTCTCGGACCGCCTTGTGTGTCCGGGGCTTCTCGGTCCTGGATAACCGCGGCGTGTGCCGATTCCCGGCCATTCCTGCGGGTTTTCGCCCCGAGGCGGACGTTGGCCGGCCCCCGGAGATGGAGTTCTTCTTGCTTCCCGAGGAGTTTCTCTTGCAAGGTGCGGAGCATTTCTTGCTTCCCGAGGAGCTCACCTTGCAAGGTGCGGAGTATTTCTTGCTTCCCGGGGAGCTCTCCTTGCGTGGTACGGAGCGTTCCTTGCTTCCCGAGGAGCGGACCTTGCAAGATGCGGAGCATTCCCTGCTTCCCGCGGAGCGTTTCGTGCTTCCGGCGCAGCCTCGGCCGCGTCCGGGAACGCGCCGGGGGCTTCTTCGACCCTGCCTACGCCAGGCTGGCCATGTCGATCACGAAGCGGTACTTCACGTCGCTGGCGAGCATCCGCTCGTAGGCCTCGTTGATCTGGTCCATGCGGATCAGCTCGATCTCGCACTGGATGTCCTTCTCGCCGCAGAAGTCGAGCATCTCCTGGGTCTCGGCGATGCCGCCGATGAGCGAGCCGGTGAGCTTGCGGCGGGGGGCGATCAGGCCGAACATGTGCACGGGCTGGGGGTTGGGCGGCACGCCCACGACGACGAGGGTGCCGTCGAGCTTGATGAGGTTCAGGTACGCGTTCAGGTCGTGGTCGGCGCTGACGGTGTCGACGATGAGGTCGAAGCTGCCCGCGTGGGCGGCCATCTCGTCCTCGTTCTTGGAGATCACCACCTCGTCGGCGCCGAGCTTCTTGCCGTCGGCGACCTTACTTGGTGAAGTCGTAAACAGCACGGTGTGCGCGCCCATGGCGTGCGCGAACTTGACGCCCATGTGCCCCAGCCCGCCAAGGCCGACCACGCCCACTTTCTTGCCTTTGCCCGCGCCCCAGCGCTTCAGCGGCGAGTACGTGGTAATGCCCGCGCACAGGAGGGGTGACGCGGCGGCGGGGTCGAGGTTCGTGGGAACGCTCAAGGTAAACTTCTCGTCGCACACGATGCGCTGGCTGTAGCCGCCGTAGGTGAGCCCACCCAGATGCTTGTCCTCGCTGTTGTAGGTCATGGTCATGCCGTTCTGGCAGTACTGCTCCTCGTCCCGCTCGCAGTTGCCGCACGTGCCGCAGGAATCGACCATGCAGCCCACGGCGGCCAGGTCGCCCTCCTTGAAGCGCGTGACATCGGCGCCCACCCTTGTGACGCGGCCGAGGATCTCGTGGCCCGGCACGACGGGGAAGGTGGTGCCGCCCCACTCGTTGCGGGCGAAGTGCAGGTCGCTGTGGCACACCCCGCAGTAGAGGATCTCGATCTCGACGTCCCTGGGCGTTGGCTCGCGGCGCTGGATGTCGAAGGGGCCGAGCGGGCTGGTGGCGGACTGGGCGGCGTAGGCCTTCGTGGGGGTGGTGGGGGTGGTGGGGGTGGTCATGGTGTCAGGATAGATCCCCGCCGCGGCCCGGGCCGCCCGGGGCGTCCACACTCGCTCTGTCGCGTTTTGCACGATGGTCGATAGCCAAAACCAGCGAGTGTGCGGCCGGAGGGCCGCTACGGAGCGATCCAGGACGCCACTAGCACATCGTCAGCCCACCATCCACGCAGATCACCTGGCCGGTCAGGAACCCCGCCTCGTCGCTGCTGGCGTAGCTGACGGCGGCGGCGATGTCCTCGGGGGCGCCCAGGCGCGGCACGCTCATGGCCTTGAGGACCGTCTGGCCGACTTCCTCGGGCAGCCCGCTGGTCATGTCGGTCTCGATGAAGCCCGGGGCGACGACGTTGGCGGTGACGCCCTTGGAGCCAAGCTCTCTGGCGAGGGTGCGCGTGAGGCCGATCAGGCCCGCCTTGGCCGCGGCGTAGTTGGCCTGGCCCGCGTTGCCCACGACGCCCGAGGTCGACGCGATGTTGACGATGCGGCCGAAGCGGTTCTTCATCATCGGCCGGGCCGCGGCGCGGCAGGCGGCGAAGGCGCTGGTGAGGTTGACATTGATCACCTCGTCCCACTGCTCGTCGGTCATGCGCATCAGCAGGCCGTCGCGTGTGATGCCGGCGTTGTTGACCAGGACATCGAGGCGGCCCAGGTCCTTCACGACGCCCTCGATGGCCGCGCCGAAGGCCGCGCGGTCGCCCACGTCGACGGCCAGGGCGGTGGCCTGCCCGCCCGCCTTCTCGATCTCGGATTTCAGTTCATCGAGCGGGCCCTGCGAGCGGGCGGCCAGGACGACGTGGCGGCCGTCGGCGGCCAGGCGGGTGGCGATGGCGCGGCCGATGCCGCGGCTGGCGCCGGTGACGAGCGCGACGCGCGTGGGGGGGGTCGGGGCGTCGGACATGGGAGCGGTCTCCGCGAGGGGAAAGAAAGCGGGGCGCTCGCCGCGCCCCGTGGGAATGGTTCAGTTTAGCGAATCGAGAGCCCGCTCGCCTCAGCCACCACCGGGGATCGTGATCGGCCCGCGGGGCGTGCGACGCGTGGTCTCGCTGGGCTCGTCCTCTTCCTCGGCTTCGGGCTCGGCTTCGGGCGCCTGGGGCAGCGAGGCCCGGCTGATCTCGTCGGACTGGCCCAGCGCCGAGAAGTCGATGGTGAAGCTGGAGGGGTTGACCTGGCCGTCCAGTTCCGACGCCCGGGCGACGGTGGGCGCGCTGACGGGCGCGCCGCCGAAGGCCCAGCCGCCGCCGGCGGTCGACAGGGCGGTCCAGCCGAGCACGTAGGCCTCGCCGGGGGTCTGGATGGCCAGCGCGAGGGCGCCCATCTTGGTGTCCCCGAACCGATCCATCGACGCATCGGTCTGGCGCAGGCGTTCCTCGTCCATGCTGGACGCGGTGCTCACCATCGTGTGCAGGGCCGAGGCGAAGTTCTTCGCGCGGTCGGGAACCTCGTCGGACGCCTGGATCGCCGCGAACAACTCGAGGATTGGCGCCGCTCGCTCGGGCGTGAACTCCTCGGGATCAAACGAATCCCCATCATCGGATTCGCTGCTGAGTTCCTCAACAATGGCATCAACCGTGGGCTCGCCCTGCAGTTCCATCGCCTCGGCCACGCGTCGTGTGAGGTCCTGGTCAGCTTCGAGGATCACCCGAACCGCATCGGCCATCTCCGAGTCCATGGCCTCCTCATCACCGTCGTAGGCTGACATCACGGCCATCATCTCGCCCATGGCCTCCATCATCGCCGGGTCCATTCCCGACATCGCGTCTCCGAGGGCCTGGTCTATGGTTCCCGTCGGCCGCACCTCGATCCCTTCTTCCCGCGCATCGGGCGTGAGATACAGGATGCGGACCTGCTCGATGTTCTCCACCGCGTCGTACCACTGCCCACCGAAGCGCAGGTCATCCAAAATGGTCTGCGCGTCGGTACTGAGCATGCCCTCCAACTCGAGGTCGTCGCCCCGGGCCAGCGCGTCGGCAAAGCGGATGGCCGCCCGCACGATCGGCTCGTCTTCCTCCAGCACACTGACGCCGTCGGCGGCCTGCACGCGGGCGTCGATGCCCTCCATCGAGGCCAAGACCTCCTGCACGTCAACCCGCGCAGGCGGCGGCGGGGGCGGCGGGGGCGGCGGGGGTGGCGGCGGGGGTGGCGGCTCCTTGCACGCAGTTAGCACGACCGGGATGGCCAGCAGCGACACCTTCAGCGCCTTGCGTGCGAAATTACGGCTCTTCATGCGTAGCTCCGTCTGGGTGATATCCCGAGTCTGGACGCGGGCCAAGGGCGCCGCTCAGTGATTCGTATCCGGGCTGTGCCCGGTTCGGTCGGCCCACAGGCAGCGTAGGGCCCGCGTGACCCGCTCGTTACCCTGCCAGGGCAGACTGGATGCCCGTCAGGGCGTGTCGTGGATCGTAATGGCCACCGATCGGTCGATACGTTTCATCATGCCCGCCAGGCTCTTGCCGGGGGCCAGCTCGTGCCACGAGGCGCCGTCGCCCAGCCCATCGGCGACCATGCTCTGGCATCCCTGGGCCCAGCGGACGGGATGAGTGAGCTGCTCGGCCAAGCGACGGCGGATGCTGTCGGCGTCGTGCTCGTGGGGGTGCGCGGTCACGTTCGAGTAAACCGGGCACGCGGCGAGCGCTTCGGCATTGATTGGGGCGGCGGCCAAAGCCTCGGCCAAGCGATCGGCGGCGGGATTCATCAGGGGCGAGTGGAACGCCCCGGCCACCGGCAGCGGGGTGGCTCGCAGGCCCGAGTCCTTTGCCACGCCCTCAGCTCGGGCGATGCCCTCGGCATCGCCGCTCAGCACGACCTGGCCGGGAGCGTTGAAGTTCGCGCATACCAGCACTCCGCCCTCGCGAGCTTTCTC
>JBITAF010000018.1:0-22695 GCA_044440025.1 Phycisphaerales bacterium JB060
TCGGGCGTCCGGCGGCGGATGATGGGAACAGGGGTTCTCTGGTGTGCTGTGTGGGCGGTAGCGGTGGGGGCGGCTACTTGGCCGCCTTGCCGATCACCCCGGCGACGGTCGCCAGACGGGCGGCCATGGCGGCGCCCTTGATCAGCTTGCCCGGTCCCACAACCATGGCGATGACGCCGACGCCGGCGGCCAGTGCGGCTGGATGGGCCTTGACGAACTGGATGGCGCTGGCGGTCAGATCCGTGCCCATGGAGCCGCCGGCGTGGCTGTTGCCCTGCGTGCGTGCCGCGGCGACGCGCAGGTTCAGCTTGGCCTCCTCAATGGACCGGGGCTTCACGCGGGCGGTCGTGCGGATGGATTCCTGCCGGGCGGCCAGGCGGGCGCTGGCCGTGCTGGCGGCAGGATGTGCCCGTGGGAAGCGCGGTCGGCCCTGTTCGTGCGAACCGGAGTAGGTCATGGTGCGCTCCCTCCCGCCGCGCGCATCCGGCTGCGGGCCAATCCCGCGAGCGAGACGCCGAGGATGATCGCCGCGGCGCCGATGATGGCCAGCGACGCGGCCACGCCCAGGCTGAGCGCCAGAGCCCATGCCACGCCCACCAGCAGCGCCGCGATGCCTATTAAGGCGATGATGATGGCGGCGACGATGACGACCGCCCAGAGGGTCAGGTCGGCCCCGGTGCGGCGGAGTTGCCTGCCCTCTGCCTCGAGCAGTTCGATGCCCGCGATGAAGGTGTCGGCTGCTTTCTCGAGCATGGCTGGTCCCCCCAGTATTGCTCGGCCAGTGTGCCCCGATGGAACCAGTGGCGCGATGGAGTTGTGATCGGACTGCGGGCTCCCCGATTGTCGGGGAGCCCACGCGGAGAGAAGCAAGACGGTTTTTATCGACGTACGCCGCGGGCAATCAAGGCGCCCGCCACGGCCGCCCCGGCGAGCCACAGCAAGGGGCGTTGCGATACCTCGAGGGCGAGTTTGTCGTGCGCTTCGGTTGCCTGGTCACGGGCTGCATCGCCGATCTCATGGGCCTTGTCGCTGGCGTTGTGGGCCATGCTGCTGGCCCGCTCGCTGCCACGCTGGGCCACGTCGTTAATCAGTGCGGCAACATCGGCTTTCAGGGAAGCTAAGTCGTCACGGATGGCGTCGACATCCTGCTTGGGATCGGCGGTTGAGGTTCGGTTGCTGGACATGGATGTGCTCCTCTCTACTTTGTGAATATGTGGGTATCTTCCCGGCCAATGCTGATCGCAGGGTGAAGCGCGAATGAATCGGGATTCATTCGGTGTGGCATTCCACGGTGATCGGCGATGATCGACGGATATTAGTCGAGATTCATGGCAGCTTCAGAGGACGAACATTTCCGGGATCGTAGTGTGCATCATGACAAGAGGCGAGCACGTGAGAACACGGCTCGTTGTGACAGACCCCATCTCTCGCCGGCGCCTAACCCTTCTGCTTACGTCTGTGCCGGTCTAGTAAAGGAGGCTTCCACATGTTTATGCAACGCAAACTGATTGCTGCCCTTCCCGCCACCATCGCGTTGGCCATGGTGGCCGGCGCACCCGCATCGGTGCACGCGCAGGGCAACCAGCAGGACCGCCCACGGATGCAGGATCCCGGTGAATGGGAGTGGGAGGCCGATGAGGGCTACCACAAGGAAGAGTGGTACGACCCGACGGACTGGTTCGATGGCGATGGCACCGTCGATTACGAGTATGAATGGGACGACGTGGACGAGTATGAGGATAACTACGGCTGGTACGACGCTGGTTATACCTCTGACTACGGCTGGTACGATGGCTACTGGGATGGCTACTACGACGGGTACTATGACGATCAGTACGGCTACGACACCACCGACTATCTGACCTCAACCTACAGCGACGCGTACACCAGCGGCTACTATGACGGCTTCTACGATAACGACCGGAACTATCAGTACGATCCATACTACTACGTGGCCACATGGGACTATGAGAACGCCCGGCAGAGCGAACGCCAGCGGGCCAGCGACCAGAGCCGCCAGCGTGGTGACCGGGCCATGCCCAGCGATCGCAACAAGTCCAAGGACAAGGACAAGAACTGGGACAGCAAGCAATCTAAGGACCATGCGAACCGGAAGGCCCACGCGCACAAGTCTCACGAGGACAAGATGCAGCGCGTTCGCGGGGAGGTCGAGTCGATCGAGTTCCTCCGCGGCACGGGACAGGAATCGGGCACCAGCCTGATCGCCCGGGTGGCCTTCAAGGAGGATGGTAAAAAGCGCGTGGTGAATCTTGGGCCGAAGATGTCCAGGAAGAATGTGCCCTTCGAGAAGGGCGACCGCGTGACGTTCAAGGGCGTCCGCCAGCAGATGGACGACCGCAAGGTGCTGACCACGCACAAGATGAACGTCAACGGCGAAACCGTGACGCTGGCCGCCAGCCCGAAGTGGGACAAGGAAGGCAAGCGGTTGTCCATGAAGCGCATTGAGGGGACAATCCAGAACGTGTCGAGTGCGAACGTCGAGAGTGATCGGTACACCGTGCTGAAGGTGGAACTCCGCGATGGCTCGACGCAGATGGTAGCCATCCCCTCACAGATGATCGATAACCGCGACGATTTCGAGGCCCAGCGTGGCGATCGGATCCGCATCGAGGGGCGTGAGCGGACTCTGAATGGCCGCACCGTTCTGCGCACCGAACGCATCCGCGTGAACGGCGATCGTTTGTCGATGCGTTAATGGACTGATCGTACAACCGGGCAGTGAGAAACGGCCCCCGCGGCGTGAACGTCGCGGGGGCTTTTTTGCGCACGTCAGTTCTCGCCCCGCAGACGGGTGATCGTCTCGATGAGGTCCGCCTTGACAGTGGGTCCGGCCCCGACCTTCCGCTGCACGATCCGCCCGGTCTGATCGATGACCACCATGGTCGGGATGCTGCCCACACCGTAGTCTGCGGCCACCTGGTCGCCCTTGAGCAGCAGGAGATAGTCCCAGCCACGCTCATCCATGAGGGCCTTGGGATCGCCGTTCTCCCAGGCATTGATACCCATGACGACCACGTCCTGATTCTTGAAACGCTCGTGGATAGCCTGGAGCTGGGGCATCACCATCAGGCACGGATGGCACCAGGTCGCCCAGAAGTCCAGGATGACGATCTTGCCCTGATAGTCCGAGAGGGTGTGCTCGGCACCGTCGGCGTCCAGCAGGGTAAAGTCCGGCGCGGGCACGTCCACCGGCGGCTCCACCATGCCCGCCGCCTGCTGTTGATCGGCCTGAGGTTCAAACTGCTCGACCTCGAAGCCTTCTGGCGTCGGCAACGCAAACGGGTTGGCTGCATCAAATGATTCCGAGAACGGCGCCGTTCCCGGCTGGCCCCAGTTGGCCCCATCCACCAGGCTGGCGGCGAGGGCGACCGCCCCCGCGGTCTCGGCCGGGCTCGCCAGTGGCACGATATCGGTGATCGTCAGGCGGGAGATACCGTCGCCCACGCTGATGTTGTCCGCGTTACGCACGTCGTAGTACACCAGCTCGAGCCGGCGTGGAAGATGATCGTCGACACCCAGGTACCACCACGCGCCAAACGCGTACGTTCCTGGGAACTCGGCCAGGTCCACGTAGACCGCGTCTGTCGGTTCCTGGTCGATCAGCACGCGGTCGTCCAGCCTTGGCTGCACGCGGGGGACGCCATCGACAACGGGCTGGCCAACCAGGGTCTCCCACTCGAGGAGCCATTGCAGCGCGGTCGCAGCGCCGGAAAGCTCGACGAGTTCCTGGGCGTGCTCGGCGGAGGACTCGACAATGACGGCGTCGCTGAGGGTCCGGGCCTGGTCGGCGTTGATCGTGATCGCAAAGGGGACGCCGGGCTTCTGGCCATCAGCGCTTGCATTTGATCCGAAGGCGGCCACGTGCCATTGCGGGGTGCCCGATGCCTCGAACAGGCCTGCCCTGGAAGCCTTGCTTGCGCGCGAAACGACGACATGGGCGGCCGTCCGTGGCTCGCGTGTGGCCTGAGCGCCCACACCCTCGCGCGTCACGGTAAATGAGAACGCCGACGCGCTGCGAAGGGCCTGGTCGGCGGCCCGGAGCAGCCGCAACCCTTCGGAGAGTTCCTCTGCCTGCTGGAGGGCGGCCTCGCCTTCCTGGCTCGCAGCCGCAGGGCTCTGGATCGGGCTCAGTGCCAGCGTGGTCGCCAGGAACAGGGTCGTACGCATTCTGAAGAGCATCGGCAATACCTCTGTTCGGGCCCGGGGAGACCCAATCATATCGCGCCGACGAGGCACGGCGGATGCGGGCGCATGGCGAGGCGGCCTCCCGGGAAACACCCGGACGACCGCCTACTGGGGGGCTCATTGACGCGACACGCGGAAAACCGGGGTCGTCAGGCCCGAGCGTCGCGCATATCTCGGATGGTGTCGTGGGTCTCCTTCACCGAGGCGTACTGGTCGGTCAGCACCGCGTTGAGCGGGCTGCCGGCGGTCTTCTTCAGCACGTCCTCGTACTCATGCTTGATCGAGTCTTCGCCACGCTCGGCCTCGGCCAGCACGGCGTGCTCCTCGCCATTCTGGACCGTGCCGCGGAGGTCGAGCCACCAGCGGTGCATTGAGCCCCGCGCCGTGCCGCTGTCAGGAACGTCGACGTTGTTCACGTCCACGATCCGCTTGAGCTGCTCGGCGAACTGGGCGCGGCGAGCCGAGCACTGCCGGAAGTACCCAGCGATGTCGGCGTTCTCGATGTTCTCGGCAGCGGTCTCGAAACCCTTGCTCGAGTCGATATTGATCTCGATGAGCGACTTCACGCCGCCGATCGTGTCCTTGTCAAGATTTGTGATGGTCTCCATCGCGGACCTCCCTTCGTACGACGCTCCTGGAGCGCCTTATCCGTCACGGCCCGGCACGATGCGCGAGCCCCTGCTGGCTCAGCCCATGTCGTCGATGGCATCCTCGGTGTCGTCCGCGGCGTCCTCGATCGCGTCGCCAGCGTCTTCCATGGCGTCCTCGGTGTCGTCCGCGGCGTCCTCGCAGCCAACCATGGCCGCCGACAGGCCAAACAGGGTGATTGCGCTCGCGGCGGTAAGGCCCTTGGCCAGCGTACGAATATCGATGCGAGTGTTCATGGTGTGCTCCCTTTCTGGATAGATCGAATCAGAGTCGATAGCGATGGGGTCAAAGATACGACTGAATATGGTATACGACGCGTTTGTCAGACCTTGACGCTCGTGTTGCCGCGACGGACCAGGCCGAAGATCAGCGACAGGACGAACAACACCAGGAAGATGACAAACAGGATCTGCGCGATGGTCGCGGCGCCCGAGGCGATGCCTCCGAACCCGAATACGGCCGCGATGATGGCGATGATAAAGAATGCGAGTGCCCAACCCAACATGGTTCTGCTCCTTGATGCTCGTACCAGGCTCGAACGCTCTCGGCCCCCCGCCCGGTGGTACGTGCCCGGGTGTGCTGGGCCTTGGTATGGATACGAAAGAAGTTTCGGCCCGGCACGTGAATCCCCCATGTCGGGGCGATGAAAGCCGCATCATTTTGAACGGATCGCGTTTGGATGTACTCCACGGGCATTCCCGATACCCAGTGCGCAGTGCGGGCAAGCCGGGTTGACCCGGCCGAACCCCTCGCTATCCTCTGCCCGACATGCATCAAGAGTCCCGGGATGCCTCACGAGGTCCCGGGCGGCAACCGAGCCGATCCTCATGATCGAGCCACGGTGCCGAGGCCAGCCCCGGCGTGGGGAGCGATGCGGTCGAGGCCGTCCGAACACGGACGACACTCGGCAAACCAGCGGCGATGTTCGCCGCGTCCACGCCAGCACTGGAAGCTCTCGATGCTGTGAAAGGAGTTCACAGCATGGGACACGGTACAGACTTCGATTCGGCCCATTTCAAGACGATTGATCCGTCCGCCTACTGCCCGAGCATCGGCCGCGGCGGGGGCGATGGCGATCCGCTGACCCCCTCGATCACCCAGAGCACGACCTATCGCCGTGATGGCGTGGGCAGCAACCCCACGCACCAGTACTCGCGCGTCAGCAACCCGACCGTCGCGGTGCTCGAGGACGCCCTGGGCCGGCTCGAGCACGCCCCGCCCGCCGCGTGCTTCGGCACGGGCCTGGCCGCCGAGACGGCGCTCTTCCTGGCCGTGCTGCGGGCCGGCGACCACGTCGTCTGCGGCCGCTCGGTGTACGGCGGCACGGTGCGTCTGCTCCGCGAGGTCCTGCCGGGCCTGGGCATCGAGGCGACCTTCGTCGACACGACCGATCTCGAAGCCGTGGGTCGGGAAGTTCGCGGCAACACGAAGCTCGTCTTCGTCGAGACTCCGAGCAACCCGGTGCTGGAGGTCAGCGACATCCGCGCTATCGCCGCCATCGCGCGAGAGGCCGGGGCGTTGCTCGCGGTCGACAACACGTTCCAGACCGCCGTGCTGCAACAACCGCTGGACCTTGGCGCCGATATCTCGGTCTACTCGACGACCAAGTTCATCGACGGCCACTCGATCGCCCTGGGCGGCGCGCTCGTGTCGCGCGATGCCAAGCTGCTCGAGCGCATCCGCTTCATCCGCAAGTGCACCGGGGCCATCCAGAGCCCCTTCAACGCGTGGGCGACCATCAACGGCCTCAAGACCCTGCCCCTGCGCCTGGAACGCCAGAGCGCCACGGCCCTCGAGATCGCCCGCTGGCTCGACGCGCACGAGGCCATCGAGGTGGTTAACTACCCCGGCCTGGCGACCGGCGCGGCGCGCGAGCTGGCCGAGAGCCAGCACCTGCCCGTGGGACAGAGCAACTCGCCCTGTCACGGCGCGGTGCTCAGCTTCGAGGTCCGCGGCGGGCTCGGGGCCGCCCGCGTCGTCGCCGAGTCGCTCGACCTGTGCACGCTGGTGGAGCACGTGGGCTCGGTCGAGACGCTCATCACCCACCCGGCCACGATGACCCACGCCGACGTGCCGCCCGAGCACCGCCGCGCGTGCGGCATCGCCGATGGGCTGCTGCGCCTGAGCGTCGGGCTCGAGCCCGCCCAGGCGATCATCGCCGACCTGGAACGGGCCATCACCGCCGCCACCAACCGGGAGGAGGTGGCCGCATGCGCGGGCGTGTGATCGTGCTGAAGTTCGGCGGTTCGGTGCTCACCGACGAGGCCCGGCTGCGCATCGCCGCGCACGAGGTCTACCGCTGGCGGCGCGAGGGGTGGAAGGTCGTCGCGGTGGTCTCGGCCTTTGCGGGGCGCACCGATGCATTGCTCGCTTCGTGCCAGCGCGATGGTGTGCAGGCCGATGCGCACGCCACGGCGGCCATCCTGTCCTGCGGGGAGCGTGAGAGCGCGGCCCGGCTGGTGGGCTGCCTCGACCGCGTGGGCGTCACGGCGGCGCTGCTCGACCCGGCGTCGATCGGGTTTCGTGCCCACGGCCCGGCGCTGGACGCCCAGCCGGACACGTTCGACGCCCAACGCGTGCGAGCCGTGCTCGACTCGGCAGGCGTGGTCGTGGTGCCGGGCTTCCTGGCCGTAGATGACCAGGGCCGCACGGTGACGCTCGGGCGTGGGGGTTCGGACCTGACGGCCCTCGTGCTGGCCGACGGGCTGCAAGCCGACGCGTGCCGGCTGCTCAAGGACGTCGACGGGCTGTACGAGTGCGACCCGGCGAGGCTCCCTGGAAGTGGGGGCCCGCCGCCGAGGCGCTTCGAGCGGGCGTCCTTCGATGATGCGCTCCGGCTGGATGGCTCGATCCTCCAGCACAAGGCCGTGCGCTTCGCGCGCGATCGCGGGCTGGCGTTCGAGGTCGGCCGGGTGAACGCTACGAACGTCACCGTGGTGGGCGATCTCGGCTCGCGGCTGGGCGGTTTCCGAGAAACGCTCCGACCCATCCATGTCGCGCTGCTGGGCGTGGGCGTCGTGGGTGGGGGGGTGCTCGAGCTGCTGGGCCAGATGCCCGGGCGGTTCGGGGTCGTCGCCGCCGCCGTGCGCGATATCGACAAGCACGGGCCGCGCCTGCGCCGGCTCGGCGTGCGCACGATCTCGACCGACGCCGTGGAGGTCGCCGCCTGCGGGGCCGACGTCGTCGTCGAGGCGCTCGGCGGCGTCGACCCGGCCCGCGAGGCCATCGCCGCCGCGTTGCAGTCGGGCGCGCACGTGGTCACGGCGAACAAGGCCGTGCTGGCCGAGCACGGCGCCGAGCTGCTCGCGCTCGCCCGAGCGGTCGATCGCCAACTGCTGGCCTCCGCATCGGTCGGCGGCGGCGCGCCGGTGCTCGAGGCGGCGACGCGGCTGGGGGCTACGCGCGTGCGGGGCGTGCTCAACGGCACGGCCAACTTCGTGCTCTCGCGTTTGGCCGGGGGCGCAACGCTCGACGACGCCATCGCTCAGGCCCAGCGGTTGGGCCTGGCCGAGGCCGACCCCTCGCGCGACCTGGATGGCCGCGACAGCCTGGACAAGCTCCGCGTGCTGGCGCTGGCGCTGGGCATCGAGGCGATCACGGGCGCACTGAACGGCGCCGATGTGCGCGCGGCCACGCCCGGTCGATGCCAACGCCAGATCGCCACGCTCGACGCGGGCGGCTCGCTCTCGGTGGCGATCGAGCCCGTGGAGCCGGGCGACCCGCTCTACGACCTGCCCGGCGAATGGAACGCCGCCGAGATCACGGCGGTGGACGGCTCGGTCACGCTCGTCCGCGGCCGCGGCGCCGGGCGGTGGGCGACGGCCGAGGCGGTGGTGGGGGACGTGCTGGGGTTGGAGCGGGTTGCGGTCGGCGCTCGATGCGAAGCGCCGTTGCCGGCGTGACGGTGTTCACCGCAGGCCGAATGCGCCCACGCTCGACTTGCTGCGTTTGCGGACGTGGCCGCTGAGCACCTCGTTCAGGATCTCGTTGGCCGCCTTGGCGGGAATGTCGAGTTGCTTCGCCACCGAGTGCATGAAGGCCGACTCGGACTCGGTGACCACGCCATCGACGGCTACGACGTGGCACAACTGAGGTTGCGGACCTCACGCCGCCCCAGCACGCCCCCCGCGGGGGGCCGCGGCGCGTCGTCGCGGTTGATCGAGTATGGTAACCGCGCACCGTGACGTGGGGGCGCGGTGCTCGCGGGGCGTGACGCGGGGGCCGTGGGGGGTGGCGGCCGCGTCGTGGGGCGGGGCGGTCCCGGCTCCGTTGAAGCAGGGCGTGGCCCGGAATGGGTGTCCGGCGGGTCGCCGGTGGCGGAAAATGGGCCGCGAATGCCAGAAGCGGTGAAACCCACCCGCGTTCTGGGTTGTACTACGCCCGTGGAGGGGCCGTGTCGCCGGGGCGACGTTCCGGTTCGTGGTCGCGGGTGTTTTGTCGATTGCCGTGGGGGTGGATGTTGAGAGTTGGCTCGGGGGGTAACTCGGGGGTTCGCGCGCAGGGCGGGGTCTCGGAGCGGCGGCACACCGGGCCATCGTCCGGGGGCATGGCGGACGGGAATGTGGCGCCCGGGGGCATGGCCGACGGCCAGTTCTGGGCCGCCGATGACCTCGTCTCGTCGTCGGTGGCCGCCGTGCTGGACGATTTGCGGGCCATCGCCGCATCGGCCCTGACCGAGGAACGACCGGGCCACACGCTCCAGCCCACCGCGCTGGTGCACGAGTTCTATCTGCGGCTGGCGGCCACCGAGGGCCGGGGCGACCTGCGATTCCCAAGTCGTGAGCACCTGCTGGCCTACGCCACCCGGGCGATCGGCCACATCCTGGTGGACCATGCTCGCCGTCGCAACGCCGTCAAACGCGGAGGCGGGAGCACCCGATGCCTCTCGGACGCCGATTCTGTGCCCGGGAGTGCTGGCGCGATGGCCCAGGCCCAGGTGCTGACCATTGCCGAACTGCTGGCCGAGCTGGAAAGAGCCAACCCGCGTGCAGCGCGCGTCGCCCAGATGCGCTACTACGGGCAGATGCCCGACGCGGCCATCGCGCGGGTGCTGGACGTGAGCGTCCGCACGGTGCGGGGCGACTGGCAAGCGGCCCGGGCCTGGCTGGCCGCGGAGATGACCGATGGGCGACCGCCAACATAAACCTCCGGCTGACGCGACTGGCCCGTGGGGCTCGGCCAATGGTCGCACCCCCCCGGCCCACCCGCCACTGACGCCCGAGGTGGTGGACGTATTCAACGCCGTCCGCGATCTGCCCGACCACGAGCGTCCGGCCGCCCTGGACCGGCGCACCCGGGGCGACGCGCCGCTGCGCGCGATGGTGCAGCGGTTGCTTGACGCCGAGCGCTCGCCCCTGGGTGAGCGGCTGGCCGAAAGCCTGGACGATGCGCTGGTGGATATCGATGACGCCCTGTCGCTCCCCCCGAGCTCCCAGGGTGGCGCACTGCCGGAGATCGATGATCGTTACACGATCGTCCGCTTGCTTGGTAGCGGCTCGACGGGCGATGTGTACCTGGCCGATCAGATCCAACCCGTGCAGCGCCGCGTGGCGATCAAGGTGCTGCGGCCGGCCGAGGTCCGCGCCAGCACCGTCGAGCGGATGCGCCGCGAGGCGGTGGCGCTGAGCGCCCTGGACCATCCGGGCATCGCCACCATCTACGACGCCGGGGTGACCCGAGACGGGCGGCCATACCTGGCCACCGAGTGGGTCGAGGGCCCGCCCATCGATCGCTGGTGCGCCGAGCACGGGGCCACGTTCGCCACGCGGTGCGAGCTGCTGGCAAGCGTGTGCCGGGCCGTGGAGCACGCGCACCAGCGGGGCGTGATCCACCGGGACCTCAAGCCGGGCAACATCCTCGTGCGCATGGGCGATGGCGGCCCGATGCCAAAGCTGGTTGACCTTGGCATCGCCCGGCTGCTCGAGCCCCACCACGGCCCGGGGTTGAGCCTTACCAAGGGCGGGCACCTGCTTGGCACGATCGGCTACATCGCGCCCGAGCAGCTCGAGGGCGGCGCCGCCGACGTGCGCAGCGATTTGTTTGCGCTGGGGCGGGTGCTCGAGGGGCTGCCCGGCGGCGTGGAGGGCCAGACACCCATCCAGCGCCGCGACGCGGCGGCCATCGTGCGCAAGGCCACGCGCACCGATCCGCGCGAGCGGTACCAGTCGGCCGGCGACATGGCCGACGACCTCGAGGCACTGCTCGAGGGACGCCCGGTGCACGCGCGGCGGCAATCGCTGCTCGAGGCCGGCCTCCGTGTGTCGCGGCGTCACAAGGCGGCGACGCTGCTGGCCGCGGTGGCGCTGATTTCGGTCATGGGCGCGATTGGCACGGTGGGGCACAAATCGGCCCAGATGGCCGAGGCCAATCGGGCCCAGAAGGCGTTGCTGAAGGAAACACTCGGCGGGCTGACGGTCGTGCTGAGCAGGTACGGCGGCACGGTGGACCAGCGCGAGCAGCTCGTCGAGCGCATGGCCGGGCAGCTCGAACGCATGCTCGCCTTCGCGCCCGATGACCCCGAGCTGCGGGTCCTCCACGCCCGCATGCTGACCGAGCAGGCCCGGATCAACATCGCCCGGAGGGACTTCGATCAGGCCCGGCCTCTGGCGGATCGGGCCGTCGAGTTGATGGAGTCATGCGTTGACGAACGGATCGCATCGGAGGAAGACCTGGGGCACAAGGCGCTGGCCCTGATCATCCGCGGCGATGTTGCGGTGGAGAGCGGCCGATATCAGGAGGCCAGGCCGTACTACGAGCGCGTGCTGGACATGCAGCGGCGCGCGATCGAACGCTTCCCCGAGAGCCTGGTCCTGAAACGAGAACTGTGCTGGAGCTACGACCGCCTCACCTATCCGCTCTGGCTCGAGCACGATCCGGCGTACCGGGATCTGTTGCTCGAGCGGGCGGCATCGCGAATGCGGTTGAGTCAGAACCTTCTCGAAGAGGCTCCCGACGACCCGGCCGCCCAGCACACCCACGCCATGGGGTGCTTCCGTCTGGGCCACTTGTACGTGTACGACCGCGACTACGCCCAGGCGGCGCCGTGGTTCGACCGGGCCCGCGAGGGTCTGTCGCCGTTGGTCGCGGGCGAGCCCCAACGGGTGTCGTTCGTGATCGATCTCGCCCAGGCTTGGGCGCAGTTATCGTTGTGCCACGAGCGAATGGACGATGTTGCGAGCGCGGTGGCCGCCGCCGAAGCGGCCTTCGCGACGATGGAGCGGCACGTGCTCGGCCTCGCGGCGCGCCACGCCCGCGTCGAACACGTCGCCGACGGCTATGCCAATCGGCTCGATCTGCTCTATGCCAGGCTCGGCATGGACGATCAACGTGCCGAACTGTCGGCACGCCTTGAGGCCATGGAGGCCTATCTGCAAAGCCTGCCAGGATAGGGTTTCAGGGGCAGCCGGCATCGAAGGCGTTCTGGAAGGCGAGGAAGTCGAAGATGTCGAGGGAGCCGTCGTCGTTGAAGTCGGCTTGGCATGTTGCTGGCAAAATCAGCAGCGAGACGGGATCCCCGTTCATGCCACCTGATCCACCGGCGATGAACAGCCGAAGGAACTCGCCGTCGTTGTCGAACTGCTGCACCCCGCCCGTGCCGCCGCTGAAGACCACCAGCAAGCTTCCGTCAGGTGCTTGCACGATGTCTTCGGGCTGGTCAAGGACCGGCGAAGCAGGGGCCGCGAACACCGATGCAGATCCGTCTGGCGCCAACTCGATGATGCGGTTTGATCCAGCCGAGCAGACCAGGATGCGACCGCCGGCCAGCGCCAGCAGTCCCGTGGGCTCCTCGAGCCCCATCTCGGCGGGGGCGAGGACCTCCTCCAGAAAAGCCCCGGTGGACGCGTCGTAGCGCAGCACGTTGTCCCCGGATCTGGCGGACACCAGAACAGTGTCGCCGCCGGCTTCAAACAGGATGTCGGCAGGGCCGTTGGGGCCTTCATCGCCGCGTTCAATGAACTCCGACAGGAAAGCGCCGGTCTCACCATCGAACTTGAGAACCTTGTCGTTCGCGCTGCTGGTCACATACAGATCGCCATGGGCGTCGAAGGCCAGGCCCCGCGGCGAGTTCAGGTCAACACCGGGACCTGATCGCACGAAAGTGCCGAGCACGCGGCCGTTGGAAGCATCCACACGCAACACACTGTCATTGATCTGTGAGGCAACGTAGAGCATGCCATCTGGACCGAGGCACATCGCTCTGGGACCATTCAACTCGCTGACACCGCTTCCAACAAAATGGTCGAAGACCTGCCCGCTGGGCCAGTCGAAGCGCACGATCCGATCTCCGGTGAGATCGCCCACGAGGACCTCCTGGGCAAGCGATGGCGCGGACAGGACGGACAACAGGCCGAGCGTGGCGACCGACAACGTAAGACGGCGATTCTGATGCATCGTGGTTCTCCTTTGCGGTAAAGTCTTGGGCTTGCGGGTGGCCAATGCCCCCGTGCGTAGAAGCGCAAAGCAACCCGGGGCCATGCAGGACCCGATGAGAAATAGTGACGACGTCACGAAGCCGCCACGAACACACAAGGAGCAGCCCATCCAGGAAACCGCGGCTTCCCTTCAGGGGCACCCGCACCGAATGTTTTCTGGAATGGCTCGAAGTCGAAGATGATGAATGAGCCGTCGCGGTCGAAGTCGGCTGCGTCGAAGCTATTCTGGAGCGTGGGGTGATCACACACGTCTACAGCCGTTTTGCAGTCGAGGTCCACTTGACGGTGTAAGCACGCCCCCAGGTCCTTGCTTTCCTATTTGATCATCCAGTTATAAGGCTCGACGGATCTGAATCCCACAGCTGTAAGATGACCTGATTGCTCAAGGCCAGCCGGGTGGATTGTCGTAGTTGCGAGTGCTGAGCAAGCGAATCTCACCGACCCACGCGTCCAGTATGCCATCGCCATCAAAGTCGGTTACGGCCACCAATGGCCCGGCGTGCGTGTGGCTGGAGAATCGCGTGTTCCGGTAGCTCAGCCACTTACGAAATCGAGGCTCCCCGTCCTGGGATGTTCCATAATGCACGACCGTCTTCGTAGGAAATCCCTCCCATTCCACTATGGTGTCTAGCGTACTGTCTCCATCGAAGTCCAGCGAGTAGACATTGCCTGGTTGTGCATCATTCTTCAGCGACTCTACGAGTGTGATCTCGCCCGTCGTGCCGCGTTCATACACCCATACCGTGCTCGTTGCCTTTTCGGCGATAACTAGTCGAAGCACATCCCCAGTCCGGACCGCTGCCAGCCTGGTCGCGTAGATATCGCGTACCGGGCTGGCTACTCGGGCGAATCGCCCGGCTTCCTTTTGCAGCCACAAGCAGATGCTCCCTTGACGCCCTATGGCCACGATGTCTTCCCGGCCATCACCATCAAAGTCCACATAGTGTACCAACCCGCGCTTTCGCGCTTCGCTTGTGTAGCTGGAAGTCGCCCAGGAGAACGCGGAGGCATCTTCGCCGAGCGGAACGGCAAGAAGACTATCGCTTCCATCCCACACAGCCAGCGACTTCCCGTCGGTCAGGAGCATAGCCCACCCGTTCTCGGTCTGGATCGGGTCCGAAACGAATACCCACTCAGTTGGAGGAACAGAATCCACCTCTGCTGGAGCGAACCCGCCCTGGCCATCACCAAGGAGCACTACACGCGTCTTTCCGGTGCCTGGTATCACAATCTTGAACCTGTCGGGGTGTCTCAGACACACAAGATCGAGGTTCCCGTCGCCATCAATATCGTGACAAAGTTCGTACTCAGCACGAACCCGCTCCGCCTTGTCGATCCAGGACTCGACCGTGATCGGCTCGCTCCCACCGAATGGATCATCAGGGATGTCAACCCTCTGAGCCGTCCCATCACCCGCGTTCAAGTACGTGACGATCTGCCCATCGGTGTGGTATGCCCAATCGGGATCCCCGTCCTTGTCAAAGTCACCAACGATCGACGTCGTGTGCCCCTCCTGTGCCGAGGCTATCGCTGGTAAGCTGAGTACGAGCACCACAAGTCGCACGGGCATTGTACCAATCTTCATCGCTAATCCCCTTCGTGGCCGTTGGGCCGCAGCCTCTCGAACCGAGCGTACGGTGTTCTTTACTCCTGCGCAGATCACGGACACCCGGAGTCAAACTCGTTCTGGAACCCCAGGAAGTCGAAGATGGTGAACTCACCATCACCATCGAAGTCGGCGATCGGGTCGCCGGCATCGAAAGCGTTCTGGAAGGCGAGGAAGTCGAAGATGGTCAACTCGCCGTCGCCGTCGAGGTCGGTGCGACACGGTGTTCCCACGCGGATGTTGTCGATTCCCGTTATGGAGACCGGTCGAGAGGATACAGGCAAACTGATGCGTAGTTCACGCACGTCGCGCAGCAGCTCAGCCCAAGCGCCTTCGAGCACGACCCAGTTGGCCTCGTCGATCGGCACCAATCTCGTCCGCCAGTCCGCCCCGCCCGTGGGCCGGGGCGCTTCCCAGTGGGCTCGACCGCCGGGGCCGGCGATAGTGATTGATCCGCCGGGTCGGTCGCCACGGCTTTCAAAGAACACCGCAAAGTCGTAGCTCAGCACGCCGCGACCGGACAGGGACGACCAGTCGCCCAGGAACTCCGCTGGTGCAGTGATGACGCCGGCCTCCAAGCGGCCAACATCCTCGAATCGCAAGTATCCGCCGGGGTTCCCTCCGTCTGCCCGCCATTGCACATCCGGCGGAAGCACCCACCCATCCGGCCCCGCATCGAAGCGCGAATCCCCCATCGGCACGCCCTGAGCCAGAGCCTGCGAACCGATCAAGAAAAGGCCGGTCAAGCCACTCGCTCGCCACAATCTACGTTCTTGTGCTGTTTTCATGTTGCCGTGCTCCTGGGTTCAACTGCTTACGGGCAGCCCGCCGCAAACTCATTCTGGAACGCCAGGAAATCGAAGATCGTGAGCGACCCATCGCCATCAAAGTCGGCCCGCGGATCGCCGGCGTCGAAGAGGTTCTGGTAAGCCAGAAAGTCGAAGATCGTCAGCGTGCCATCGCCGTCCAGGTCGGCCCGGCATCGCAGCAGCCCGCCGGCGGCCCAGAAGCCGCTGGAGACCTCGAGCCCGCCGCCGAAGGCCATCGAGATGACCGGCTCGCCCACCGTCGTGATGGTGGAGAAGCTCGCCGATGCGGCCGGGCCGCCGCCGCCGGCGAAGACCGAGCGCTCGATGCTGAGTTGGGCTATGGCGCCGGGCGCGACGACGGCCACTGTAATCATCGAAAGAGTGATGGTGCGCATCGCTGGTCTCCTCGTGCTCGGGTGAATCTCAGTGCCCGCCCGCGCAGCCGCCGGACTGGACGTTCAGGCTCTCGAATCCGGGGATGTCTTGCGGGCCGGCGACCAGCCTGCTTTCGTAGGACCACGTGGGGCTGCCGTCGGTGACGCCGCGTTGCCGGGCGACGTACGCGTGCTCGCGCGCGATCATCTCGTGGCGTTCGAACTCGACCATCTGCTCGATCGCGTCGATGGCCAAGGGGTCGATGCCCGCCGCGCGGGCGAGCTGGCGCCAGTCTGCCGCCGGCGTCGTCGAGCGCAGCATCAGGTAGTCGAAGTAGTGCTGGTAGTGCTCGTCGCGGATGGCCATCTGCACGAGGTTCTCCAGCACCTCGGCCTCGCCGCGCATCGACGTGTACCGCGTGGCCGCTTGGCCGGGGCCCGCCTGCGAAGCATCCTGGCGTGCTTCCTGGGGCGCTTCGTAGAAGATGTAGCGGATGTCCAGCTCGGGCGCCGGCTCGCCAAGGCGCTCCAGCTCGCGCACGCGCTCGATCGCCGCCGTCATGGCGCCCACGCCGTAGGGGCACTGGCTCATGACGAAGATCTCGACAGTGTCGTCGAGGCGCTCGGTGACGCCCTCGAGCTCCATGTAGCCGTAGGCCTTGATGGGCCCGGCGGCCAGGACCTCCTGGGCGACCAGCTCCGATCCGGCGAGTTCTTCGGCCACCGCGCCGGTCAGCACCAGCGGCTGGGGCTCGAACTCGGCCGCCGGCCCGGTGGCGTCGGCCAGATCGCCGCTGAGCGGGACGAGCACGACGCGCGTGGGGCCTTCGCCGGCCCGCTCCACGAGGAGCGTGCCGGCGACGGTAGAGGAATCCCAGATCGGGCTGGCGAGGGCCTGTTCGACCTTCGTGTTCACCGATTGCGTGACGGCCAGTGCACCCACCGAGCCGCGGTCGAGCCGCTCGAAGTCGACCATGCCGACGAGCTCGGCCGTGCTCTGAGCCATCCACTGCTGCCAGACCTCGAGCATCTGGGGGTTGTCGATGGTGACGGTCCACACGGGCGCGCCGCCATCGGTCGCGTCGATGCGCACGTCGAACTCGGCCCACCCGCCGTACCGCTCCACGCCCGAGGCCGCCGCGCCGTGGAAGACGCTGAACTCGTCGAGGGTGAGGGCGAGCTCGTAGCGGTGGGGGGTGAGTTCGACGGCAGTGGGTTGGGCTTGCAGCAGAGCAGCCGATACAGCAAGCGTTGCAACGAATATCAAATGGGGCTGCACACACAGCATATTTCACCGCTCCCAGTTGAACTGCAGGACCCGCTGTCTGACACTGCTGTACAGGGGTGTGTACCCGACGCCACGACATCACCACTTCCGCAAGCGCTTCCGCAAGCTCCGATGCCGCGCGGCGTACAAATAGACACGGTGTTCACAGCAGGGCCGGGCGGCCCATCATCGCCCCTCGGTCCCCGTGGTCCAGTCGGCCCACGCGGGCCTTCCGGTCCGGGAGGGCCGGGAGGGCCAGGGATGCCCGCGGCAGCCGTCGTCTGGATCGTCCCATCCGGAAACCGGAACCCCGCCCGCGAGCGGATAATGCCGCTCACGTCAAGCTTGGTGATCGGGTCGTTGTTGCCGATACCCACGTCGCCGCCCTGCTCGATGATCATCACCAACTCGGGCGCCGTTTCCGGCCCTGAATACCACGTGAACCCCAACTGCCCGGACGGGGGCCGGCCATCGTCCACGGACATGGCGTAAAAGCTGGTAGGCTTGCGGTTGCCCAAGGCCGAGTACCCACCAATCGTGTTGCCGGTGCCGAAGGACCCGGATCCGATTTCGACCGCCTGGAACTCGTTACGCGTAATGCGAGCCTGCCGGTTGACGTCCAGGTTCGCCACGGGGACTTCGACGCCCACACCCACGTTGCCGCTGCCGTCTACGAGGATCGCCGCGGTGCTAGCGAGCCTGGCGCCATCCCATCGCGCCAGCCGCCCGGTCGCCTCCGGATCTACCTGCCGCACGCTCAAACTCGAAGGACTCGACGCCAGCATCTGGTCGCTCAACCGCTCGAACGCCCCGCCGGTGCTCACCCACATCCGCAGCGACGACCGGCCCAGGTTGAGCGCGTCGGCCCCGGCGATCGGCACCATGCCCGGCTCGAGCCCCAGCATGACGCTGAACAGGCCGTCGCCCACGGGCACCTCGACAAACCCGCCCGGCTCGACCGGCGGGTCGCCGGGCATGACCGACCCGTCGCTGCTCCAGATCGTCAGCCCCGTGTCGTCGTCGACGATCACGAACTTCATGGCCGCCGTGCCGTCGAACGGCACGCCGGCCTGCCTTAACTCGCCCTGGTAGCTGACCTCCTGGGCACTGATCTGCCAGGCCAGGCAGAGCGTCAGGGCCAGAACCACGATCCTCGGGAGCCTTCTATCCATCGCTGCACCTCCGGGGAGCTTTCCCAGAGGTGCCAGCGCATATCTGGGGTGAGCCATGCAACGGCGGCGGAGTTTTTTTGCACGGATCCGTGCCCAAGGCATGAGGGCATTCAGCACATGGGTAGGCGACCGCGACCATCCCAACCGCTCCTGACAGCCCCCCAGGCCGCTTCCGGCCCCCCGCGACCCCCAGAAACAGCCTTGCGGCCGCCAGGAACTGGACGCTCCGCCCCGCAGGGGCGGCGTCATGAGCCTGGGGGGCGGGGGATTCCCTTGCAGGGGCGGTGTCTCGTGACGAGGGGGCGGCGCACGGTCTGGCGATAACCGCGCACCGTGACGCGGGGCGCGGTTACACCGGGGCGTGACGCGCGGGTCGTGGGCGGTGGCGGCCGCGTCGCTTCGCGGGGCAAGGCGGGCTTGAGTCGCGCACGTTGATGGCCGATGGATGGGGGAGCGGCGGCCGGCGGTGGTTGCCGGTGGGCGTCGCTCGCGGTGGCAGGCGCGGCGGCGTCGGTTGGAAGCGCAGAAGGGGAGCCGGGCCATGGCACGACGGGCCGATCGCGACAGCGCGAAGTTCCTGACCAAATGCGGCGTTCTGGTGGCGCGGTGGAAGGACCGCGACCCGGCGGCGTTCGGACTGACCGAGCTTGACGTCGACGAGTTCGAGGCCCTCCTGATCGCGGCCTCGCAGGCCAGGGAGAACGCGCACAAGACCAGGCTGCTGGCCAAGGCCAGGTTCCTGCGCCAGCGCGAGGCGATGGCGAACCTGCGCGGCCGCTTCGCCTCGCTCATGGCCACCATCGACGGGCGGGCCAAGCGCGAGCCGCGGGGCAGGCGCGCGGGCGTGTACGCCGCGGCGGGGATCGACCCGCCCGACAAGGGCGGCCCGCGGCCCACGCCGGCGATGCCCTCGGGGCTCAAAACGGAGATCGTCAACAACGGCGAGATCAAGCTCACGTTCAAGATGGAAGACGAGGGCCGTGGCGGCTTGCTGTACGAGGTGCAGCGGCGGCTCGTCCCGGTCGAGGGCCCCGAGTCGCCGTGGCTGCCGCTGGACATCACCGCCGAGAAGCGCTTCACCGACGACGACGTTCCCACGGGCCTGCGCGAGGTGCGATATCAGGTGCGCGCGATGCGGTCCAGCGGAAGGAAGGGCGACTGGTCGAGTGCGCACACCGTCTGGTTCGGGACGGTCAAGAGCGTGACGGGCGACGAGGACGCCCGGGGCGAGATCGAACCCAAGCTCAAGCCCGAGCCAGAGGCTACCGCCGCCACGCCCTAGGGCCGATCCCGCCGGCGGATCGCGCCCCGTGCCCCCTACCCTGCGCAACGACCCCGTCCGGCCAGGGAGGCCCCATGCTCACACGCAAGATCGGCAAGCTGATTCGCGGCAAGGTCACGCCCGTGCAGGTGGGCATGGCCTGCGTGCTTGGGGCGATGATCGGCTTCGTGCCAAGCGTCAGGACCTCGCCCGCGCTGCTGCTGTTCCTGCTCGCCCTGCTGCTGATCCTCAACGCCAACCTGTTCGTGGCGGCCTTCATGGCGGCGGGCAGCAAGCTGCTGAGCCTGCTCATCATGCCCGTGCAGTTCGGCGTGGGCCGCGCGGTGCTCGACGGGCCGCTTGGGGGGCTGATGGCCTCGATGATCAACGCGCCCGTGCTGGCGTGGGCGGGGCTGGAGTACTACGCGACCACCGGCGGCATCGTGCTGGGCGTGGTGGTGGGGGCGGCGGCCGCGGCGTTGCTGATCATCGCCATCGGCCGGCTGCGTCGCACGCTGGCCGGCATGGAAGAGGGCTCGGAGCGGTATAAGAAGGCAACGAGCAAGAAGTGGGTGCGATCGCTGGTGTGGGTGCTCTTTGGCAAGCAGAAGAAGACCTACGCCCAGCTCTCGGCCAAGCGCGTGGGCCTTCCCGTGCGCCCGCTGGGCGTCGTGGTCGCGGTGCTGATGGTGGGGCTGGTGTGGGTCGCCTCGCTGTTCTTCACCGAGCCGGTGGTCACCGCCGCGATGCGGGCCGGGCTGGAGCGGGCCAACGGCGCCACCGTCGATCTGGGCAGCGCCGACATCGACCTGGCCAGCGGGCAGCTCGTGGTGACCAGCCTGGCCATGGCCGACCCCGAGCAACTGGGCACCGACCTCTTCCGGGCCGCGCGGCTCGATGGCACGCTGAGCAACGCCGACCTGCTGCGCAAGCGGTTCGCCATCGATCGGCTGGTGGCCGGCGACGCCTCGACCGGTCAGGCCCGCAAGACCCCAGGGGTGCTGGTTGGCCCGAGGCGCGAGCCGCCCGAGCCCGAGCCTGGCCAGGGCAGGACGCTGGAGGACTACCTCGCCCAGGCCGAGAAGTGGAAGGGCCGCCTCGAGCAGGCCCGCCAGTGGCTCGAGAGGGTCAGCCAGCGGCGGCCGGGCGAGGAGGACACCGGCCCGGGCGCCCCGCCCGAGGGCCGGAAGGAGACCCTCCGCGAGCGCCTGGCCCGCGAGATCGCCGAGAAGGGCTACGCGTTCGTGGCGGCCGACCACCTGGTCGACGACGCGCCCAGGTTCCTGATCCGCGAGGTCGTGGTGGAGGGCATGACCGCCGCCGATGCCCCCGGCGAGGTGTTCGATGCGCGGGGCGAGAACCTCTCGACCCAGCCCTGGCTGGTGCAGGGCGCGCCCAGGGTCACCGTGCGCAGCCGCTCGGGCCTGTACGAGGCCGACATCACCCTGGGCTCGGCGTCGGCGGGCGGGGCCGACTCCACGCTGCTGCTGGCGCGGCGGGGCATCCCGGCCGATCGCGTCTCGAGCGCGCTGCGGGTGGGCGGCGACACGCCGGTGCTGGCCGGCGGCGCCGTCGACGCGGTCATCCAGGGGGCGTTCCGGCCCGGCTGGATCGACCTGCCCCTGGATGTCCTGGTCCGCAACTCCACCGTCACCCTGCCCGGCGCGGGCTCGGCCGAGGTGAGCGAGCTGCGCCTGCCCATCGGCGTCCGGGGCCCGATGGATGCGCCCGGGCTGAGCATCGACGCCCAGGCCTGGGGGCAGGCCTTCGCCCAGGCGGGGGCGACGCAACTGGCACGCGAGCTGCGCGGCCGGGTGGAAGACACGGTGCAAGAGGAGGTCGACCGCGCCCGGGAGAAGGCCCAGGAGAAGGTCGAGGAGGCGGTGGGCAAGGAGGTCCGCGAGCGGCTCGGCGGCCTGCTGCCCGGACGCAAGCCCAAGCCAGATCCCAAGCAAGATCCCAAGGAAGAGCCCGAAGATGGGCCGAAGTAACCCACCGAGCAGCACGATGGAGGCCCCCGCGTGAGCGAAGAGGCTTCACCACTGGCCGCGGCGAGCATCGCCGTTGTGGGCGCCTACGGGCTCGTGGGCCGCGAGGCCCTGTCGATCCTCGCCCATCGCGGCGTGCCACGCGAGCACGTCAGGGCGTTCGGCTCGGCCCGCTCGGCCGGCACGGCGGTCCCGTATCGCGATGGCGAGCTGACCATCGCCGAACTGCAGCCCAACCCCGAGGAAAGCCCGCTGGCCGGCTGCGACGCGGCGATCTTCTGCACCGACGCGGACACCGCCCGCGGGCACATCCCCCAGGCCACCGCCGCGGGCGTGCGCGTGGTGGATAACTCCTCGGCCTTCCGCCTCGATCCCGCCACGCCGCTGGTCGTGCCCGAGGTCAACGGCCACCTGCTCGACGAGAGGCCGATGCTGGTGGCCAACCCCAACTGCTCGACCATCCTGCTGCTCATGGCCGTCGAGCCGATCCGCCGGGCCTTCGGCATCCGCGCGGTGCTCGCGTCGACCTACCAGGCGGTCTCTGGCGCCGGCCGCGTGGCCGTGGAGGAGCTCTTCACGCAGACCCGCGACGCGCTCGAGGGCAGGGCGCCCAGGCCCGGCGCCTTCCCGGTGCCGTGCGCGTTCAACGTCTTCCCCCACGAGTCGGGGGTCGATCCGGCGACCGGGCTGAACGGGGAAGAGTCCAAGATCATCGCCGAGAGCCGCAAGATCCTGGCGATGCCCGATCTCGACGTTGCGCCCACCTGCGTTCGCGTGCCCGTGGAGCGGTGCCACAGCCAGTCGCTGACCATCGAACTCGAGCGGGCCGCCTCGCGGGGCACGGTGGTCGAGGTGCTCGCCTCGTTCCCCGGGGTGGCGATCAACGCCGACCCGGCGGCCCTGCTCACCCCGCGGGACATCGCCGGCAGCGA
>JBITAF010000019.1:0-6699 GCA_044440025.1 Phycisphaerales bacterium JB060
CGAGCAGCCTCGTGCACTTCGAGCACAACACCGTCCTGGCCACGCTCATCGATACGCCCGGCCTTGCCGACTTCTTTGGCCAGGCCATCTCCGCCCTGCCGGCAGCAGGCCTTGTTGGCGTGGTCATCGATGCGGCCAAGGGCATCGAGACCAACACGCGCCGCATCATGAACACGGCCCAGCAGCGCAACATCCCGCGCATGATCATCATCAACAAGATCGACGACACCCATCCCGATCTCGAAGCCCTCGTCGGCAAGATCCGCGAGACGTTCGGCAACGTCTGCGTGCCGGTCAACCTTCCCGCCGCCGACCGCCAGGGCGTCGTCGACGTGCTGGGTGAGAAGACCAGCGGCGACACGCTCTTCAGCGACATCGAAACCGCCCACACCAAGATCGTCGAGCAAGTCGTCGAGGTCGAGGACGACCTCATGACCAAGTACCTCGAGGGCGGCGCTGCGTCGCTCGACCGCAAGGCCGTGCACGATGCCTTCGAGCGCGCCCTTCGCGAGGCTCATTTGGTGCCCATCTGCTTCACAAGTGCGAAGACGGGCGCGGGCGCCGAAGCTTTGCTCGAGTTCATAGACAGCCAGTGCCCAAGCCCACTGGAAACAAACCCGCGCACATTTGAGAAGCTCGACGACGACGGCAAACTCATCGAGAGCTTCGAGCCCACGCCCAACCCAAGTGAGCCCGTGCTGGGCCACCTCTTCAAGGTCTCCAGCGACCCATTCGTCGGCAAGCTGGGAATCATGAAGATCCACCAGGGCACCCTGAAGGTCAAGGACGAGGTCTTTTTCGGCGATGGTCGCAAGCCCGTGCGGATCAACACGCTCTTCCGACTCCAGGGCAAGGACCACGTCGATGTGTCAGAGGCAGGCCCGGGCGAGATCGTCGCCGTCAGCAAGATCGATGAGATCGCCTTCAACACCGTCGTCCACGCCCACGCCAACGAGCACCTCCGCTTGCGACCCCTGCCGCTTCCCAAGCCCATGTACGGCGTGGCCGTCGAACTGGCCAACCACAAGGACGAATCGAAGTTTGGCCCCGCCGTTGCCAAACTCCAAGCCGAGGACCCCTGCTTCGTGATGGACCGGGTTGCTGCCACCAAGGAGACCGTCCTCCGCGGCCTGGGTGAGATGCATTTGCGCGTCATGCTCGAACGAATGAAGAACCAGTACGGCGTCGAGGTCAACACCCACCAGCCCAAGATTGCCTACAAGGAAACCGTGACAGCCAACGCCGAAGGCCACCACCGCCACAAGAAGCAATCGGGCGGCTCGGGCGAGTTCGGCGAGGTCTACCTCCGCGTTGCCCCTCTCAACGGCGAGGCCGCCGAGGCGGGTGAGCACTTCGAGTTCGTCAATGCCACCGTGGGCGGCTCGATCCCCAAGCAGTTCATGCCCGCCATCGAGAAGGGCATCCGCCAAGCACTCACCGAGGGCGCCATCGCCGGCTACCCGATGCAGGACATCAGGGTCGAGGTCTACGACGGCAAGTACCATGCGGTGGATTCGAAGGAAGTGGCGTTCCTCAAGGCCGGAAAGCGTGCGTTCGTCGACGCCTGCCGCAAGGCCAAGCCCGCCCTGCTCGAACCCTTCGTCGAGGTCGAGGTCAGCGCCCCCGCACAGTACATGGGCGACATCACCGGCGACCTCTCGACCAGGCGCGGCCGCGTCCAGGATTCGATGGCCGATGGGGACACCTGCATGGTCCGGGCTGTTGCTCCATTGGGCGCCCTCCAGAACTACGCCAACGAACTGAAGAGCATGACCCACGGCGCCGGCAGCTACGTCATGGATTACAGCCACGACGAACGCACGCCACCAAACATCCAGGCCGAGGTCATCGCGGCGTATGACCAGCACGGCGACGACGACTGATCGTGCAACCACATAAGCAAAGGTCCGCGTGCATGAGCACGCGGACCTGTTCGTGTTGTGAAAATCGATGCTGTCTGAAGTGGAGCCGGGGGGAATCGAACCCCCGTGTCGGAACGGTCGCCATAGCGCCTCTACGCGTGTAGTCGGCGATTTGATCTCGGCCTGTGTGCGGGCGCCGACGCCCTCACCTTCGGCCCAGCCACCGGTGAACCTCCTCGCCAACACGCCCGGAAGCGCCACGCGTTGACCAGCCCGATATCGTCGCCCCCTTTCCCTATCGGGCGTCGGGAAGGGGACGGGCTGTGTTAAGCAGCCAGAGCGTACTGCGGTTCGGCAGTTGTTGGTTTTGTGTGCCGGTTACGAGGAGAGCACACCTCTCGACGCGCCACACTATGCCGTACACGTCCGATCGAATCCATATCGGCCCCAAAATGTCAAACCAGATTGTCAACCGGGCCCATACCCGGAACACAGACTATAGAGCCGCCCCACTACCTTGGGCAGCCAGTTTATGAACTCCCCCACTCTCATCGTCTATTCCACTCGATGAGTCCAGTCGCCGATCCATACACTGGCGCGATGCCAAACCCGCAACCCAGCCCGCCCCGCATCGCCGCCATCATCTGTGCGGCTGGCTCGGGCACACGGTTTGGCTCGACGAATGGCAACAAACTGGAACAAGACCTCCGTGGGAAGGCCGTCCTCGCGCGTGCTGCCGAGGCCATCGCCTGCCAACCCGAGGTCGCGGCCACCATCGTGGCGGGGCCGGCCGATCCGGACGCCTTTGGCAGGTTCTGCGATCGGCATGGAAGCGATCTCGAGGCCCTCGGGGCCATTATCTGTCCCGGCGGCATCACCGAACGCTACGAGACGGTTAAGGCGGGTCTGGACCACATCCATAAAAAGCTCAACGGCATCGACGCCGTGCTCGTGCATGATGCGGCTCGGCCCTGCACACCGATTGTTGTCGTTCGGCGCGTGATCGAGGCGCTAGCAAGTCACGCCGCCGTCGTACCTGCCGTGCCCGTGGCCGACACGCTGAAGCGGGCGACGCACATCGTTGACGCCAACCACCGGCATGTCGGGCAGACCATCGACCGTGCGAACCTGTTCGCCTGCCAGACACCGCAGGGCTACCACCTCGAGCTCATCAGCCGTGCCTACGACCATACGAATCTGGCAAGCACCGACGACGCCCAGCTCGTGGAGCGTCTGGGCGAGCCGGTGCTGCTCGTGGCGGGCGACCCGCGCAACCTCAAGATCACACGGCCCGAAGACCTGGATTTGGCGCGGGCGATCTGGCCCACGATCTCGAGTTGAGCGAACTCAATACCTGCGGATCACGCCGCGCACCACGCCCTGCACCTCGCAATGCTTCACGCGGATGGGCTCAAAGTCCGGGTTGGCCGGCTGGAGGCGGATGTGGTCCGACTCCTTAAAGAACGTCTTGAGCGTGGTGGCGCCATCGGGCAGCAAGGCCACCACACGGTCGCCGTTGTGGGCCGTGGGGCTGCGCTCGATGAGCACGTAATCGCCGTCCAGGATGCCCTCGTCGCGCATCGAGTCGCCGTCGACCTTTAGGGCGAACATCGAACGGCTTGCATCCGAGGGGTTGCCAACAAGCTGCTGGAGGTCGATCTCGTCGCTGTCGGCAACCTTCTCGATCGGGTAGCCCGCCGCGATCTTACCGACAAGCGGGTAGCGGAACGGCCTCGACTCGTCGGGAACCGCGACGCCCTCAGCAATCGACAAAGAGCGTGCCCTGTTGGGCTCTCGCACCAGCGCGCCCTTCTTGATGA
Organism: Phycisphaerales bacterium JB060; assembly: GCA_044440025.1. GTDB lineage: Bacteria > Planctomycetota > Phycisphaerae > Phycisphaerales > UBA1924 > JAHCJI01. The sequence goes on from JBITAF010000019.1 coordinate 3,683, forward strand.
GCGCCTCGACGTGCTCGAACACGGTCACCTTGCTGACGCCGATTTCGTCGGCGAGTTCCTGCATCGTTGGCGAATAGCCGCGGCGGATCCGCCAGTCGCGAATGAGCCGGAGGATGCGCAGTTGCTTGGGTGTCAGATTCATGGGTGTCTTCCTCGTTCGTGCGCCGAACACTGTTGCCAGGAGTCGGTTCCTCAGCGACATCGCCCCGCGCTGGGCCCGCCCCGGCCATGCCAGAAGGCTGGGCCAATGCGGGCGTGGTGATCATTCTCTCCGAGCCCGGTTCGGCCACTCCGGCCGTCGTTGCCCTCTCCAAGGGCCCAGGCGTCGCCCGGACCATGCTCGTTCCTGCTGAAACACGCGAAACCGTGCCGGTGCCCCATCTGGCCAGGCGGCCCAGCCGCATTGAACCCAATGCCAAGCCTGCCACACAACCCAGAAACTCCCTCCAGTCCTGGGGCGAGTGAACATCCGCAACACACAGAGGCGCCATTTGAGACCCTGCGCCATCGATGGGGCGTGCAAAGGCACCGCCCGGACCGAGCACCGCAATCGCGGACATCCCCGGTCCGTCGTATCCCGGTGTGCGTTCCTCAAGTTGGTTAGACTGAGCGATCATGCTTGGATCATCGGACAAAGGTGCGAAACTGTTCGACATATTTTCGGTTATTTGTTCGGATTACTATAGCAGGTCAGTTCCCTGATATCAATCCCTGGCGATCATCACACGCGTGCTCAGACTGGATGCGGGGGATTGCCTATTGACTCCGAACAAGCCTGAGTCCCTCACGCCGGATCCGGCGACGGATCTCCAGCAGCGTCACGGTCGCACGCACCTGCTCGGGTGGCATCGCGACCCGCTCGCACAACTGATCGAGCGTCAACGCCTCCTCGAGCGCGTCCAGCACGCGTTCCTCAATGCTGTTCGGGGTCCGATCGCCGTTGGTTCCCTCTTCCAGTTCGCAATCTTCCGAAGAGGCCCCGAACAGGCCGGGATGCGACGTGGGGTGGCCCCGCAAGGGCTCAAGGGCTTCTTCTACCTCGGCCGGGCTGCTTACCAGGGTCACGCCGTCTCTGATCAGGGCATGGCATCCCCGGCTGCTCTCCACGTCGACCCGCCCGGGCAGGGCCATGACCTCGCGGCCCATTTCTCCGGCCAGCCGTGCCGTGATCAGGGCGCCGCTCTTCTCGCCGGCCTCGATGACGAGGATCCCTCGTGAGAGTCCCGCGATGATGCGGTTCCGGGCGGGAAAGTTCTTGGCCTCGGGCCGGCAACTCATCGGCAACTCGGAGACCACCGCGCCGCCGCTCTCCACGATCTCGTCGAACAGGCCTGCGTTCTCGGCCGGGTAGGCGTGATCAAGTCCGCAGCCCAGGACAGCGACGGTGGCGCCGCCGCATCGCAAGGCCGCGTGGTGTGCGGCGGTGTCGATCCCCCGCGCTCCACCGGACACGATCGACCAGCCGCCCTGGGCCAGCAGCCCTGCGAACCGGCCCGCCTGATCGACGCCATAGGCCGTGCACTTGCGAGCCCCCACCAGGCCCACGCCGTCACGGGCGAGCGTGGCGACCGAGCCTCGCACGTATAGCAGTGCTGGGGCGTGCTCGTCGCCGACAAGCTGGGGCGGGTAGTCTGGGTGGTCAAACGGCAGGAGTTCAACACCCGCCGCATGGGCGTGCCCAAGGCGCTCGTCCACCTCCGCGCGGGCCTTCTTCAAACCAGTGGCGAGCTTCCTTGCCAGGGCCGGGCCGACCGATGGGATAGATTCGAGCTCGGCCAGTGAGGCGTGCAGCGCCGCCTCGGGTCCACCCATGATTGACACCAGGCGTCGGATGCGCCGTGGTCCGAGCTCGGGCACCAGTGTGAGCGCGAGGACATCCCTGGCCGTTGACCGGCTGCTGGCGGGCACGGGCTTGGGGGTGCCGGCGATGGACATACGCGGTTGCCTCCGGAAGAGCGCTCGCGGGATGGTAGCCCCCAACCGACAGCCCCGGACAACCCCCTCACACCCTCTCCGACCCGATTGGCTACTACGCTTGGTTCGGGATGGGGGCTCGGGCCACCCATCAGACGAACGGGCGCCACCGCCGGCGCCGGCCGGGAGCAGGATGTTCCAGCCCACGCGATATGCCGCCTCGCTCTGGCGCAGCCTCTTCGGCCGGGCCGGGCTGGCCCGCGCACACCTGTCCCACCCCGGGTCGGGCACCATGGCGGTGCTCCTTGCCATGGGCCTGATCGTGAGCCTGGTGGCGGCGAGCTGCCAGTGGCCGTCGCGCACGCGGGCGGTCATCGGGCCGATGGACGGCCGGAGGGAAGGCTCGGGCGTCTGGATCGGAAGCCAGCCGGACATCAGGGTCCGGATCGTCGAGCCCACGGCCGAGGTGGTCATCGCCGGCTCGCGGTTGGTGATGTCTCGCGATTCGGCGGGCGCGTTGAAGATCTATCGCACCCCGCTGCTGGCCCGCGCCATGAACGGATCGCTCCAACTCGTCGAGCCCGGCGGCGCGACGCACACGGTGCGCGGCACGGTCTCGCTCGAATCGGCCGACCCGCGGCCCGAGGCAGTGTCTGGTGGCTTCGCCGGCCCCGGCACGCTGGCATGGTTCAAGGACGCTCCAACGATCGCCGTGCAGGGCGTGGCGTACGCGGGCCAGGTCGAGCTGAGCGCCTCGGCGGCTGGCGTCACGGCGATCAACGAGATCGAGCTTGAGCGGTATGTCGCGGCGGTGGCCTCCAAGGAGCTGTACCCCTCCTGGGCGCTGGCCGCCTACGAGGCCCAGTGCGTGGCGGCCCGCTCGTACGCGCTGCAATCGATGGGGCTGGCCAGCCGCCGCGCGCGCGGCTGGCACGTTGAGAGCGGGACAATCGACCAGGCCTACCCCGGCCACACCACGCACGAGCGGTCCATCCAGGGCGCCATGAACACACGCGGCCGAGTGCTGGTGCACGATGGACAGGTCCTGCGCGCTTACTACAGCAGCACGAGCGGCGGGCGATCGGGCTCGGCCGCGGACACCT
>JBITAF010000020.1:0-18978 GCA_044440025.1 Phycisphaerales bacterium JB060
ATGCTCCCCGAAGCTCGGGTCGTGCACATCGTCCGAGATCCACGAGATGTCGCCGTCGGCATGCGTGATGTCTGGAATACGCCCCCAACCTCCGCCGCCGTCCGCTGGGTGATCGACCAGCGCCGGCAGCAGGACCTCGAGTCGCTGGTCTCGCCGCAGCGCTTCGTCACCGTGCGGTACGAGGATCTGGTCGCCCAGCCCGAGATACAACTTCGCAGGGTGTGCGACGTGCTGGCCATTGGCTTCACGCCAGACATGCTCGAGCATCACCGGCGAACGCAAACCGGGTTTGCCGAGCACGAAACCCACAAACGCCAGACGATGGAGCCGGTCACCACCAGTCGCATCGGCCGGTACCGCCGGTCGCTGTCGCCCACCGCGATCGCCGCGATCGAGCGCGTGTGCGGCACCCAGATGGAGAGGCTCGGGTACGAACCCGAGGGTTACCCACGGGCACGGGGCAACTTCGCGGTGGCCGCGTACGCGCCCGCGATGGTTTGGCGAAAACTATCCCAGAAGGTTCCCGCTACTCGGATCGCCCACCAGGCCGCACGGACAAAGGCGGGCAACCCCACCTCGGCCGTCTAAGGAATAACTCTCACGCGACCGTTCTTAAAATGTTTGGGTGCTCCGCGGCAGGTCGAAACCGGCCGGGCTACAGTGGACGCTCGCCGGTCCGGTGTCCGGCATTATCGCATCGCCAGGCCGACCCACACGTCTGCCATTTGGAGGATCATCCGCTCGTATGGCCAAACAAGACGACAAGTTCACCATGGAAGCCATCGTCGTCGAGGCGTTGCCCAACGCCATGTTCAAGGTGCGCCTGCCCAACGAGCAGCAGACCGAGATCCTCGCCTATGTGTCTGGCAAGATGCGCAAGCACTACATCCGCATCACCCCTGGCGACACCGTCACCGTCGAGATGTCGCCCTATGACCTGACCAAGGGCCGCATCACGTTCCGCGGTCGATAAGCACCAGCCGGCATAGAACCCATTCGCCCGCGCTCTGGATGCGGGTTCCCGGGCGGCCACATGGCCGCCGGCAGCACCGGGCTGGTACCCTTTACCAACCACGGAGGTGTGCTATGACCGCTCGGATCACGACCCTGCTTGCCGTCCTGCTCCTGTCCACCATGACCGCGACCGCGTGCGCGCAGGAGGGCCCCTACACCCCCGAGCGCCCCACCGAGCCCCAACGCTGGGGAGATATGCAGAGGGAATACGAGCTCACCTATGACCACGATGGCACCGCCCTCCGCGGCGTGGTCGTCGAGCCGACCCGCGGCCAGCTGCGAGGGACCGTGCTGGTCGTCCACGCCTGGAAGGGCCTGGGAGACGAGGAGAAAGAACGCGCCCGCATGCTCGCCAAGCTGGGGTATCGCGCCTTTGCCATCGACATGTACGGTGACGGCGTGCGGGCCGAGAACAACGAGGAGGCCGCCGAGCTCGCCGGTACGTACTACGAGGACCGCCCACTCATGCGAGGCCGCGTCCAGGCGGCCATCGACGCGCTCAAGAGCGAGGGTAAGCTCACCGACAACCTCGCCGCCATCGGCTATTGCTTCGGCGGCACCGTCGTGCTCGAGTGCGCCCGCAACGGCATGGACCTAGACGCCGTCGTCAGCTTCCACGGCGGGCTGAAGTTCCAGAGCGCTCCGCGCCGCGGCCAGGTGAAGGCCAGCGTTCTCGTGTGCAACGGCTACGCCGACCCACTCGTGTCGATCGAAGACCGGCAGGACTTCAAGCGCGAGATGCAGCAGGCCGAGGCCGACTTCGTCTTCATCGACTACGCCGACGCTGTGCACAGCTTCACCAGCAAGGCCGCCGGCCCCATGGAAGAGGGCAAGGCCGCGGCGTACAACGAGCTGGCCGACGAACGCTCGTGGCGTGCCATGAAGGACTGGTTCGAGACCACGCTGGCGGGCTAAGCATCGTCGCGCGGAGCCTCTGCCCCCTGCTCGATCTCCAGCGGATGCTTGAAGGTGAGCGTGCGGTAGGGGAAGGGGATCTCGATACCGGCATTGTCGAGCGCACGCTTGATGGCGGCGACGACCTCGTCGCGGCTCTTGCGCTGGTCCAGTGGGGTGGCGCCTGTCCACCAGGCGACCTCGAAGTTGATACTGCTGTTGGCAAACTCCTGCGCGAACACCTGGATGGGCTGCTCGCGAGCGATTGTCTCGCAGCCACGGACGGCCTTCTCGATGACCGAGCGGGAGTCGTCCACGTCCTCGCCATACGCCACGCCCACGATGATCTCCAGACGTCGCTGGGGCTTGTTGGTGAGGATGTCGACCGGGTTCTTGTAGATATCCACGTTCGGGACAACAACCAGCTCGCCTCGCACAGTTCGGAGGATCGTGTTGCGCACCGTGACATCAACCACGCGACCGGTGATGCCGTTGCACTCGATCCAGTCGCCGTTCTCGAACGGGAACCGCCACAGGATCAGCACGCCGGCGAAGAAGTTCTCGAAGATGTCCTTGAACGCAAGCCCGATCGCGATCGAGCCCACGCCCAGGGCCGCGAGCGCCTTGGTGGGCGTCAGGCCCGGGAACATCACCATCGCCGCGATCATGAGCCCGACGGTCCAAACCGAGATGACCACGAATCGGACAACCAGCTCCTTCAGAGAGCCCCGCATGCGCACGCGGCCGAGGAGCTTCTGGACGATCCAGCGGGCCAGAAAGCCCACCGCGATCGTCGCCAGCACAACGATTGTGCCGGCGATGAGCAGCGGCAGGTGGGCGTAGAAGTCCGACGCGATCGAACGCAGCGTCTCCATCACCGTCTCGGATGGATCCTCGGGCAGGGCCTCGGCCGAAGCTTCGGGCGCTGGGAATCCTTCCCCTTCGGGCGACCCTGCCGCGAGTTCTTCGAGCTGTCCCCGCATGCACCAAGCCTAGGTGCCTGATCGCGCGCGGCCCCTACTGCCCCTGCGCCAGCGAGTACCCCGGCTTGCCGTCGTACCACTTCAGCGGCTGGAAATCGGTCACGCCGAACTGCTCGGCGATCTTGCCCAGCAACTCGATGAGCGGTGCCTGCTCCATGCTCGGCGCAGCGGCCATGTCACGCAGCTCGAAACGGCACCGGTAATAGTCGACGATCTCGGTGTACACGCTACCGCTGGGCCACACCTGCGTGCCACGGTTGCTCATCATCGTCAGCTTGAAGGGCGTGCCCTCGCAGATGCCCCCCAGCTTCTCGGCGAGCGGCGTGGGCTCGAGAATCGTGTCGAGGTAGATGTCGCAGCCCACCAGTTCGCTCTTCGAGTCGGTGAACGTTCGCATCAGCGTGTGGGCGTTGGGCCGCTCTGCCCGATTGTGCTCGATCACCGCGCTCACGTCCTTCGTGGGCCGAACGGTGTGCGTCGCGGGGTCCTTGCCCAGATTCGCCGCGATCGCCGCACCAAACTCGCGCGTGCCCACGGCCGGCTTGCTCGAGTTAGCACCGAAATCACCCGTGTGCACGCCCTGCTCGAGCGTGTACATGAGCGCGTTCTCGATGGTGTTCGCCTGGGCCCGCAAGCCAATATGCCGCAGCATCAGGATGCCACTGAGCAACAAGCTCGTCGGGTTGGCGATGCCCTTGCCGGCGATGTCCGGGGCCGTGCCGTGGACCGCCTCGAAGATGCTGACGTTGTGCCCGATGTTCGCACTGGGCGCAAAGCCGAGCCCGCCAACGAGCCCCGCCGCCAGATCGCTCACGATGTCGCCCTGCAGGTTCGGCAGCACCACCATGTCGTACGCCTGCGGCTTGAGCACCAGGTTCATGCACAGCGCGTCGATGATCACGTCGCCCGTCTCGATCTCGGGATACTCCTTGGCGATCTCCTTAAACCGCTCGAGGAACAGGCCATCGCTCATCTTCATGATGTTGGCCTTGTGCCCGCAGTGCACCTTCTTGATGCCCAGCCGCCGCGCGGTTTCGAACGCCTCGCGGTGCACCTGGTCGCACCCGGGCGCGCTGATCAGCCGCTTGCACTCGACCACGTCGGCCGTCAGCCGGTGCTCGATGCCGCCGTAGGTGTCCTCGATGTTCTCGCGCACGATCACCACGTCGATCGGCACGCCCGCCTTGCTGTACACCGTCTCGACGCCCGGCAGGCTCTGGAAGTGACGCACGTTGGCGAACGCGCCATACATCTTCCGCAGCGTCACGTTGATGCTCTTGCCGCCCTTGCCCACCGGCGTGCCCATCGGGCCCTTGTACACCAGCCCGGTATCCTCGACGATCCGCATCCCCTCGTCGCTGATGCCCATCGAGTTACCCGCCGCGAACACACGCTCGCCCATCTCGGCGGGCACGAACGCGACGTGCTCCATCACACCCGCGGCCTCGAAGATGTCCAGGCACGCGGCCATGATCTCCGGCCCGATGCCGTCACCCTCGGCCAGTGCGATCCTCAGCTTCTGCGACGATTCGGACATAACGACGGCCACCTCTCTCGAGCGAATCCGGAAGGAAAGAAATACCAGGTCTGCCACCCCGCGACCACCCGGCGGGGCTTGCAGGGTAGGGGCTGCCAACCGCCCCGGCCGGACGCTTATCGGCTCGCCGCTCGCGCCAGCCGCTCCCGCACCGCGTCCCACACCGCCCCCGCGCCCCCGGGTACCGACACCACGATGGCCGAGGGCTCCATGGCATCGGCCCCCCGCAGCATCCCATACAGGTTTCTCGCGTACTCGGCCGGGCCACCGGGCATCGCCAACACCACGTGAGGCCGCGGCACATCGATCGAAACCCCCGGCGGGCCGAGGAAGACCAACTTCGTCTCGTCGAAGTATGCCCGCACATCTTCAGGATTTTCCACCAGCACCAGCCTCGCCCGGGGCTGGTAGTGCGGACCGATCAGGCCCGGGCTGGCCGCCGTCGCGTCGGCACCCTCGCGCTCCAAGACCCGCACGCCGGCGGCCAGCGCGAGTTCGGCCGCCCCAATCACGCCCGGCCGCAGCACCCGAACCGAGTCCTCGTCCACCGCCACCACGGTCGACTCGAGCCCCACCTCACAGGGCCCGCCGTCCAGCACAACCACCTCGCTCCTGGGCCACACGCCCCAGACGTGGTTCGCCGTGGTAGGTGAAACGTACCCCGACCTGTTCGCGCTGGGCGCCACCAGCGGCTGGCCGACCGCCTCGATCAGCGCCAGCGCCACGGGGTGCCTGGGAACCCGCACCGCCACCGTTGGCCCTCCGGCCGTCACGATGTCGGGCACCCACGCGGCCCTGGGCAGCACGAGCGTCACCGGGCCGGGCCAGAACGCCCGCGCCAACGCCTCGGCCGGCGGCGGCCAGGCGGCGCAGCATTCCTGGGCCATCGCAAGTGTCGCGGCGTGCACGATCAGCGGGTTGTTGGATGGTCGGCCCTTGGCCCTGAACACGCGGGCGACGGCCTCTGCGTCGCGGGCGATCGCGGCGAGCCCGTAGACGGTCTCGGTGGGCATGGCCACGAGCCCGCCCGCGCGCAGGTGGGCCGCCGCGTGCGCGATGGTGTCCATGCTCACCCGCCCGCGGGGTCGCGCCCGGGCGTGTATATGTAGGGCTCATCCCCGCGGAGCGTGTCGCCGTAGAGCTCCTCGAGTTGGCCCGCGTCGGGCACGACAAACCGCACGCCGTTACGCTCCAGCGCGGTACCCATGGCCGCGTGCAGGTTGGCGATGCCGACCATGTAGTCCACCAGTGCGCCCACCTCGGCCTGCTCGGCCGCCGCAAGTCGCTCTTGGGCCTGGAACTCCAGGTTCAGGCGTTCGGGCGTGTTGACGGCAATGGTGTCTCGCTGGATGTCCAGCACGCGCACGTTGTTTGCCGCCGCAAGCCGGTTGCTGACCGCCTGCCCGATGCGCTCGTAGGCCTCCTTCGTACGACGTAGGGACGAACGCACCTCGGAAATCACGCCCTGCACCGTGTTCTGGTAGGCGATGACGGCCTGGTACTGCTGCACGCGTCGCTCGTTTCGGGTCGCCTCGGCCGCACGGTTGCCGATGGGAAGCTCGAAGTTCAGCCCCAACAGCCAGCTCTGGCGGCTGAAGCCGTACGCGTCGACCACGGACGTGCCCAGGTCGTCGTCCAAGTCGCTGAGGCCGAACTGAGCCCGCAGGTCGAGCTGGGGCAGCAGCCCGTTCTCGGCCACGCGGCGGCGGATCGCGGTGTTGTCCAGGCTCAGCAAGGCCTGGTAGATCTCGGGCCGACGCCGCAACGCCGACTGATACGCGTCGAATAGGCCGTATTCGATGGCCTGGTCCACCGGCTCGTCGGCGGGCAGCAGCAGTGTCTCTCCCGCAACGGGGAACCGCGGGTCGCTCATGGCGACCTTCAGCCGGTCGCTGGCCTCGCGCACGTTGGTCTGGCTCTGGATCACCGTCTGCCGCCGCTCCTGCACGCGCGCGTCGGCGTCAGAGACCTCCGCGGGGTTTGCGTCCACATCGGCACGGATGCGGATCTCCCGCCGTGTTTCCTCGCCGCGATCCAGCAGCCGCTGCACGATCCTCAGGTTCTGCCTGGCACGGAACAGCTCCCAGTAGGCCGTCTCTGCCTCGAGCACGGTGTTGATGGCCTGGGCCTTGAGGTTGGCCAGCGAGTCGCGCTCCTGGTTGCGCGCCAGCAGCAGGCCCTCGCGCGCCACGTCGGTCCCGAAGCCGCGAAGTAACGGCTGGTCGGCCCGAACCGTCAGCGTGCTCTGCCAGGCCGGATCGGGATTAAAGGTCAGGTTGGGGTTGTCGGTCAGGACGTCGGTGTACTCAAACTCCTGCACGATCGAGAGCGTGCCACCGGTGGCCATCTGCCGCCGCAGCCCGAGCGAGGCCGTCACGATGTCGCGCTCGTCGCGCGCGGGCACGAACTGGCTCGAGGAGATCTGCTCGGTCTCCGAGCTGTTGTACTGCGTCGAGGCCACGAACACCCAGTCGAACGCCGCCTCGGCCCGCACCACGCCAGCCTCGGCCACCACCGGGTCGAGCCGCGAGAACTGCAACGCGTAGTTGTGCTGCACGGCCGCGCGAATCGCCGACTCCAGGTCGATCGGCGCCGTCTCCTGGACGTTGCCGAGCAGATCCTCGCCAAACTCCTCCGCATCGCCCTCATAACTGGTCATCCCAGCGATGGCGGCCACGTCGGCCCGGAACCGGTCGTCGATATCGATCTCCACCGGCGGTCGCTCAAACGACCGCACACCCTCGCCCCCGTCCCGGGCCTGGCGCAGCTCGAGCATCAAGCTGTTCACCAGGGCTTGCTGCGAGGTCGAACTGGGCTCGTCCAGGGGTGTCGCACACCCGGCGGCAAGCACCATCGCGGCGGCTGCCCCACCCGCCACCATCGCCTGACGCTGGCCGCCGCGGCGGCATCGCGAACTGGGTCGACTCACTCGATCGGTCATCTTGATTCTGCTTTCTCGGTTTGGCCCGGCCACATCGCCGGGAAGGCCGTCAGGGGAGGCTGGCGGGAAGGACCCGTCAGGCCGGCGTCCGGCGGGGCCTGGTAGGCGCTTAAGCCCCCCGCCCATGGGGAGCCGATGCTAGGAGGCTGGGACCGCCGCCCCAAGTGGTCTACCTTTCTATTGTCAGAGACCAATGGCCGGCGCATCGAAGCGACTGGCGCTCGTAGACGAGTCCGAATGCCCCTGGGGGCCGTTCAACGGAGGGAACGATGCTCACCGCACACAAAAGCCCGATCACTGTGCTCGCCATGCTCGCCATGGCGCTGCTGGGGGCGCTGATCCCCCAAGCCAACGCCCAGACCCGCGAGGTCGAGCCCTACTTCGTCACCGTGACAGCCGACCAGGCCTACCTGCGCTCAGGCGACCTGCGCAGCTACTACCCCGTCGCCACGCTCGAGCCCGGCACGGTGCTCCGCGTCACCGGCGAGAGCGACCGCTGGCTGCGGGTCGAGTATCCCAAGGGCCTGCCCGCTCTGGTCCGGGCCGACCATGCCACGCTGGACCAGGCCGATGGCGTCGTCACCCTCAGCCGCTCAGGCGCCCTCAAGGCCCTCAGCGACACCCGCTACGGCGTGGACGGCTCGTTCCGTGACGTGCAAGGGCCCGAGACCCCCGCCACAACCCGCCTGAAGCTCCGCCGTACCGAGACCAGCAGCCGCGGCGTGGTCTTCTACGTTGTCGACGCCCCCAAGGGGGCAGCGGGGTTCATCGAGACCGACCAGACGCGCCGGGCCGTCCCCAGCGAGATTCAGGCCTACCGCCGGAGCCTCGAGGAGCGCGAGCAGGACCAGGCCGAAGCCCGGACGCCCCAGGAGGACCAGCCCCGCGAGCCCGCCCAGCGTCAGGAGGAACGACCGACCCAGCAGCCCGGGGCCGAGGAGCCCGTCCAGACGCCCGAGGACCAGGATCCTCCCACTGTGATGGAGCCGATGCGCATTGAGGGTGCCGGCACCCCACCACCCAGCGACCCGACCCCCGGCCAGCCTGAACAGCCTCGCACCAACCCGGTCGAGCGGACCCCCGCCGATCAGCCTGTGGAAATGGAGATGCGCACCGAGCCGACCGAGCCCGGCGACGCACTCGACCCGCTACCCAGCCTGGAGGCCCTGTCGGCTGCCTTCGACGCCGTCCGTCGCCAGGGAACGCTCGAGGCCGAGGTCGACGAACTCGAGGCCGCCTTCCAGCGTGTGCTGGGCGCCACGCCCGACATCCCCGAGAACGAGTCGGTCCGCACCTGGCTTCAGCAGCGCCTCAGCCTCCTTGAGATCCGCAAGAAGCTCCAGCAGACCCTCCAGGACGTCGCCGAGGCCCAGGCCAAGCTCGAGGAGGGCAACCAGCAGAGCGACCAGGCCATGGCCCGCCTGCGTGAGTCGGCCATCTACGACTACGTCGGGAAGCTCGTGAAGAGCGCCGTCTACAACGGCGACCGCCTCCCGCTCATGTACCGCCTGGTCTCCGTGGGCGAGGGCGCCCCGCGCACCCTGGGCTACATCGAGCCCGCTGAGGGCCTCGACCTGGACCGCAAGTTGGGCGTGCTCGTGGGCGTCAGCGGCGGGGGCAGCAAGCGGGCCGACCTCCGCTTGAGCACCATCGACGCCACCAGCGTGGTCGTCCTCCGCTCCGAAGAGTCCGAGAAGGTGCAGTACGCCACCGAGCCGGGCAACTGACGAGATCGATCAAACACCGCACACCCAGGCCCGGGCTACTTGCCCGGGCCTTTTTTTCGCGCCAATGACGCGGGGCCGTGCGCCATTTCAAGGGCAACCCCATACGGCCCGCACCCGCCGGCCGGACGCGCCCGTACACTGTTTACGTGAGTACGCACGCCACATCCGCCGAGCAGGCGACCATGATGGCCGCCGGCCTGTCCTCGCTGGACCGCACCGAGTTTGCGGCCCGGCAAGCCTTCGAGGCCGCCGCCGAGCGGTTGCCCGATGGGCCAGAGTCGGCCGACCTGGCGATGGTGTTTTTCTCGACCGCCCACGTGGGGCAGGCCGGGCTGGTGGCCTCGGCCGCCCGGGCGGCCCTGCCCAACGCCACCATCGTCGGCTGCTCGGCCGAGTCGGTCTTGGGCGGGACGGTGGAACTCGAAGACCGCCCTGGCATCAGCGTGCTGGCATGCAGCATGCCGGGCATCGACGTCCGCGCCTTCCCGCTTACCCGGATGGCCGCCGTCGATCCGGCCAACCCCAGCCACATCGAGCGGCTGCGTGAGACCGCGGGCATGACCCACGAGCACCGGGCCACCATCCTGCTGCCCGACCCCTTCGGCCTGCCCACCGGCCGCGCGATCGCTGCCATTGACAAGGCCGCACGCCTCGGCGTCAGCGACGAGGAACGCCCCGTGACGTTGGGCGGCATGGCCTCGTCCGACAGTCGCACCGGCGGCAACGCCTTCCTATTGGATGGCAAGACCATCCGCGATGGCGGGGTTGGCTTATCGCTCAACGGCCCGATCGCCGTCGACACCGTGGTGAGCCAGGGCTGCCGGCCCATCGGCCCCAACATGATCGTGACCCAGGGGCAGGGCAACATTGTCAACCGGCTGGGGGGCCGGCCCGCGTTCGAGGCCGTCCGCGAGGTCATCGCCGACCTGGATGAAGACGAGCGGCAACTCCTGAGCAAGGGCGTGTACCTGGGCGTGGTGGCCGACGAGCACCGCCGGCACTTCGGCCGCGGCGACTACGTGGTCCGCAGCATCATGAGCGCCAATGAGGCCGACGGCTCGATCGCCCTTGGCGATTACGTCCGCCTTGGCCAGACCGTCCGTCTGCACGCGCGGGACGCGAGCACGGCCCATGAGGACCTCGAGCTGCTGCTGGACGCCCAGAAGCTGCACGAGCATCCCGCCGGCTGCCTGCTGATCACCTGCAACGGGCGCGGCACGCGGCTGTTCGTGCAGCCCAACCACGACGCCCACACCGTGCACCGCGCGTTTGAGGCCGTCCGCAAGGGCGCCCCAGCCATCGGCGCCGCGCCACGCGGCACGGGCCAGCCCATGCCCATCGCCGGCTTCTTCGCCGCGGGCGAGATTGGTCCCATCCAGGGCCGCACCTTCGTGCACGGCCACACCGCGTGCGCCGCGCTGTTCCGCGGTCGGCCGGTCTGACGCTCGCCATGGCAGTTCCTTCTTCCACGCTCGTGTGCGTGCCCATAACCGTTGACACCCCCGAGCAGGCGCTGACCGATGCCCAGCACGCCCAGCTTGCCGGCGCCGACCTGGTCGAGTTCCGCCTCGATGCGTACTTCGAGGAGGCAAGCCAGATCGATGCGTGCGTGAAGCTCATCGCCGGCTCCCCGCTGCCGTGCATCGCCACCTGCCGGCCATCATGGGAGGGCGGGGAGTACGAGGGCGATGAAAATACGCGGTCCGAACTCTTCGAGGAGCTCTGTACAGCCGAGCAACCACCACGGTACATCGATGTGGAGCTTGCCGCTCGTAAGTCGGCCGATGCGATGGATAGCACAACGAAGCTCATCCTGAGCACGCACGACTTCGAGGGGCGCCCGGCCGACCTCACACGTCAGTTGCTTCGGCTGCGCGATGACACCTCGGCCTCCGTGCACAAGATCGCGTTCCGCGCCCGATCGCTCCGTGACAATCTTGAAATCTTCGAGATCCTCAACCACCGCGACCGACCCACCATCGCGCTCGGCATGGGTGCCTATGGCCTGATGAGCCGCGTGCTGGCGCCCAAGTTCGGTGGGTTCCTGACGTTCGCCAGTCTGCGCAATGAATCGACGACCGCGCCGGGGCAGCCGACGATCGCCGAACTGCTGGGCCTGTACCGCCTGCGCAGCATCTCGCGCACGACCAAGGTCTTCGGGATCGTGGGCGACCCGGTCGAGCACTCGCGCTCGCCGGCGATGCACAACGCGGGCTTTGAGCGCGTCGGCTTTAGCGGCGTGTACCTGCCGCTGCCGGTTGCACCGGGGTACGAGTCGCTCAAGGCGACGCTCACCGAGCTGCTGGCGTCGGACACGCTCGACCTGGCCGGCCTGAGCGTCACCATGCCGCACAAGGGCGACCTCGTCCGGCTCGCGCGCGAGCAGGGCTGGGCGATGGACGATCTCGTTACGCAGTGCGGAGCGGCGAACACGCTGGTGCGCGACGGGAACAACGTACGGGTTATGAATACCGACGGGCCGGCCGTGGTCGACAGTCTCACGTGCGCCGGCGTCCAGCTGGGCGGTGCGCCGGTGCTGGTGCTCGGCGCGGGCGGCATGGCCCGGGCCGCCGCGTTCGCGCTGGCCGAGGCCGGGGCGCGAGTGCATACCCACAACCGCACCGCCGAGCGTGCGCGCATACTCGCGGAAAATATTGATGGCGCGGTGCATCTCGAATCGCTCGACGATCTTGCGCCCATGACCGCCATCGTCCAGTGCACGCCCCTGGGCATGGCGGGCGGACCGGCGCCGGGCGAGTCGCCCATTCCCGCTGAGGCCCTTGGCGAAGCCGCGGTCGTCGAGACCGTCTACCACCCACGCGAGACGCCGCTCGTGCAAGCCGCCACAGCACGGGGCTTGCGAGTCATCGACGGGCTCGATGTGCTGGTAGCACAAGCCGCGGCGCAGTTCAGTGCGTTCACCGATCACGATGCTCCGCTCGAACTCTTCCGACAAGCGGCTCAGGGCGGTGACTAGACCGCCATCTGCTCCACACCGTCGCCCCCCGCCTGCACGCTCCCGGCGATCAGCGTGCGGAACGCCTCGGCGATCAAGAGCGAATCCCGCTCGGCCGGCACGTGGGCGAACATGAGGTCGATCCTGCCGAGCTCTTGTGGCTCATCCCACCCCGGATCAGCCACATGCACGACGCCATCCACCGAGGCGCCGCTGTCATCGATCGCGGCCAGCGTCGCGTCGAAGTAGATGGTCGAACCGGGCAGGACCTCGAAGTGAAGCTCGGCCTTGCGGAGCTTGGCCAGCACGACGTCGTCCTTGAACTGCCGCGCATGGCCGGCCAGCAGCCCACCGGTCTGGGCCATGCCCTCGATGATCAGGGGGCCGGGGGCGATGGGCATTGCCGGACGATCGACGCTGGCAGGGAAGTGCTGGTGCAGGTGGGGCTCGCTCAGGCTGACGGTCTTGCACGCCAGCAGACGCTTGCCGGGCTCGAGTTGGAGGATGCGGTCGATCCAGAGCCAGCGCACGGGTGGGCCTCAGGCGGCGGCGCCAAGCTTGCGCTCGACGAAGTTGGTGATGGCGTCAACGGTGAAGATCTCGCCCACGCGGCTGAGGCGCGGGTCGGCCTCGATGGCATCGATCTCGGCGTGGGGCAGCTTCTGCCGCAGAGCGTCGAGCCCGGCCTGGGTCAGCACACCGTCCTGTACGTAGGCGGTGTCCTGCTGGAGGTTCTCGGGGAAGAGCTCGCCCTGCTCGATCTTGATGTCGAAGGCCTGCTCAAGGCGGAAGACAATGTCTAGAAAGTCGATGGACTCGGCCCCGAGATCGCCAGTCAGGGTTGCCCGCGGGGTGACTTCGTCCTCGTCGATGCCCAGCACCTCGGCCAGCACCTCCTGAACCCTCGCCTGAATCTCGTCTCGCGTCATAGCGCCTCCGTCATGGCCCGCCGATCGCTCCCGGCCAACCGCCGGGGAGTGTTCGATGCTATGGGCCCTGCGGGTTCCAGGTGGGGCCAAATCGCGGTACACGAAGCTCAAGGCGGCCCGACAGGGCGGTGGGGAGGCTCCCCAGTTCCACCGGCTCGATCTCGTCCGTGTCGCACGAGCGGCCAGTGGCCGCCAGCCGGGCCAAGCCGTCTTCGACGCCAAGCAGCTTCACCTCGCACACCAGCCACTGGCCGGGCGAGAGGAAGCTGGTGAACCGCACCGCCCGGGCCGAGGCGAGCACCCATCGGTCGGCCTGCTCGACGTGCCCGGCCAGCAGCACCCGGCCGGCCTGGACCAGCGCCTCGGTGGCCAGCACCCCCGGCAACACCGGCCGGCCCGGAAAGTGATCGCGGAAGAACGGATCGTCGGCGTCGAGCCTGTGGCGGGTGACCACGCGGTCGGGCTCGTGCAGCAGGATGTCATCGGTCAGGGCGTACCAGTCCACGGCCAAGCGTAGTGTTTTGTTCGCACACATTCCCCGATTTGTCGACGCCAACCATGCCCCCCATCCACGACGACGCCATCTGCCTGCGCCACAGCGAGTGGAGCGAGACCAGCCAGCACGTGACGCTGCTGTGCCGCGAGCACGGGCTGGTGCGCGGGCTCTCGCGCGGGTCGCGGCGCGAGCGGTCGGCGTTCTCCGGTGGGTTCGAGCTGCTGGCTCGCGGGCAGGTGGTCTTCTACGAGAAGGCCACCCGTGAGCTGGCCAACATCACCGCCTGGGACCTTACGGCCACCCACGGCCACCTACGACGAGACCTGTCCAGCCTGTGGCGGGGGATGTTCGCCATCGATCTCGCCCAGCGAGCGCTGCCCGTGCGAGAGCCGCATCCCCGCAGCTTCGACCAACTGGCCTCGCTGCTGGCCGGAGCGAGCATCGGTATGGAGGATCTCACGAGGTACCAGTGGGCACTGCTGGACGAGGCCGGGCACAAGCCGGATCTGGGCGACGCCAACCCGATCCCCCCGGTGGTGTACTACCTCCCCGATCGTGGGCGCATTGAGGCCGATCGACCCGCCGGCGGGGTCCAGGCCTGGCCCATGCGTGGCCTCACGCTGGAGGCGCTGCGTTCGATAACCGGTGGGCAAGGTCCGCGAACACCGCCCGACGAGCGAACATGGACCCGTGCGGCGGCTTTCCTGTGCGTGAACTGGATGTGGGTGCTGGGAAGGCCGATACCAGCAGCGCACGCGGTCTTTGGTGACCGCATCGATCGGGGCGAGTAGGGAAGCTCGCCAACCAGGGCCATGCCGGCACGGTGTGCCGGTTCCGAGGAAGGCCGCCATGGACTCGTTCGCCATCGAGGAAATCCTCTCCTGTGATTCGCTCCCCTCCCTGCCGGCGACGGCGGTGCGGGTGATCGAGCTCAGCCAGGATCCCGATTGCACGGTCAACGAACTGGCCGAGACGATCCGCTTCGATCAGGGGCTGGCCGCCAAGATCCTCAAGACCGTCAACTCCAGCTTCTTCGGCCTGAGAACCAAGTGCGCGACCATCGACAAGGCCCTGGTAGTGCTCGGCCTGCGCGAGCTGCGAAACCTCGCGCTGGGTTTCTCCCTGGTGCCCGCCATGGAGGCGGCCTACACCGACGGGTTCGACCCGGTCGACTACTGGAGGCGCGGCATCTATTCGGCGGTCGCCGCGAAGTTCATCGCCCAGCGCGTGGCGCGGGACGTGGCCGATGAGGCGTTCCTGGGCGGGCTGCTGCAAGACATCGGAATCATGGCCATGCTCCAGGCTTTGGGAAAGCCGTACGAGGATGTGCTGGCCGCAACGGCCACGGACCACCGCCGCCTGGCCGCCGCCGAGTTGCGGGCCTTCGACATGCAGCACCCCGAGGTCGGCGCCCTGCTGGCGCGCAAGTGGCAGCTCCCCGACGAGCTGAGCGTGCCCATCCGCTTCCACGAGCGGCCCACCGCAGCGCCCAGCGACTTGAAGGACGTGGTCGGCTGCGTGGCCCTGGGCAACGCGGTGCACCAGTGCCTGACCTACGAGAACAAGGCCGCATGCTTCGAGCGGATGTATGAACGGGCGCAACGCGCCTTCGGGCTGGACCGGCCCGCGTGCGACGAGCTGCTCACGCAGACCGCCAAGGCCGCCAAAGAAGTATCGCGGCTGTTCGAGCTGGACACCGGCGAGGCGGTCGACCCGACCGACCTTCTCAAGCAAGCCGAGCAACTCAGATCCGTACCGGCCACCGAGCAGGATCACCTCTCGCACGGCTCGGTGTCGGCGGTCATCCGTGACGGCGACCTGGTCGATCCGATCACGGGCGCTATGACCCGATTGGCCATCGAACGCCAGATCGTGGCCGCGTACGAGGCAGGCCAGACCGAGCGAACCCCCGTGAGCCTGGCCCTCATCCGCATGGATGGATTCGCCGGCATCGTGCAGAACGAGGGCCTTGAAACCGGTGACGTCCTGGCCATCGAGATCACCCAGTCGCTCCAGGCCCTGGCCGAGAAGCTCGGCGACGCCCACGTGGGCAACTTCGACGACGCGACCACCATCGTTCTGACCACATCTCCACTGTCAGAGTTGAAGCAGGCCATCGGCGACTGGCGCCACCAGCAGTACCACTCGCCCAAGCGGCCCACCACCAGCGTGGGCTTGACGACCTGCCACGACGCCGGGTACGACGCGTTCAGCAAGCCCAAGCAGATCCTGGCGATCGCCTATCGAGCCATGGAAGCCGCACAGAAGGCCGGCGGGAACACCGTGCGGATATTCGACCCGAACAACGACAAGCAAGCCGCGTAATCATGCGGGCCTGAGCGTGCCCACGGTCGTCGGCCGCATCGGGTAGCGACGCGCAACCTCACGCAGATCATCGAGCGTCACGGCGCGCACCTGCTCGAGCTCTGATTCCAGCGGCAGGTAGTCCCCAAGCAGAGTCCATCTCGCCCCGAGCCGCTGCATGCGATCGGAAGGGCGCTCGCCGCCAACGGTCACCCCGGTTGCCGTCTTGGCGCGCAGACGCTCCAGGTCACCCTCGGTCAGCTCCTCGACCACTTTTGCCAACTCGCCCGTGATGACCTCTTCGATCTGCCCGAGCTTGTCGGGATCGCCGCTAGCGTACACGATGAACTCGCCCGCACCGTCCTGACCCATGTAAGACGCCGCCGCCTCGTCAGCCAGCCCGGGCTCGACCAGCGCCCAGTGCAGCCGGCTGTTGCCCGGGGAACCGAGCACCTGCGCGAGCAACCGCGCGGCGTGCCGCAGCTCGTCCTGGATCGGCGGCGCGGGCCACAGCGCGATGATGTACCCCCGCGATACACTCTCACGCGCCAGCTCGAAGCGCCCACTGCCGCTCTCGGGCGCAGGGCCCCGCGGCGGCGGATCGCCATGCGTCCATCGCTCGTCCAGGCTCTCGAGCTCGCGCGCGACCTCGTCCATGTCCAGCGCCCCGGCAAGGGCGACCACGGTGGCCTCGGCGGTGTAGCGGTCGTTGAAGTAATCCCGCATCGTCGAGACCGGGATGCCGGCGATGATCTCCTTGGTGCCCAGCACGCGGTGACCCAGCGGATGCCCCTTGTAGTGCCGCTCGCTGGCGTTCTCGAGCAGCACCCAGAATGGGTTGTCGTCGTACATCGCGATCTCTTCGAGGATCACCCCGCGCTCGGTCTCGAAATCGTCCTCGCGCAGGGCAGGGCGCATCATCCGGCCCAGCAGCCTCGCGGCCTCGGGCAGCGCCCCGGGCAGCGTGTGCGCATAGAAGCACGTCAACTCGGCCGACGTGTACGCGTTGTTGCTCGCGCCCAGGTCGTCCATCGCCGCGTTGAGCGCCTCGGCCGTCAGGTCCCCGGTGCCCTTGAACATCATGTGCTCAAGGAAGTGGCTCACGCCCATCGCCTCGGCCGGCTCGTCGCGGGCGCCCGTCCGCACGAAGAACCCCACCGCCGCGCTGTGGGCCTCTGGGTCCACCTCGCCGATCAGCCGGATGCCATTGCTCAGCACACGTTCCTGGAATGAGATCGCCATGCGCCAGTCTAGCCAAAACGATCAGGACACAGCGGTGGCGGTCGTCGCTGCCATCGTCTCCACCAGCGCACGGGTGGCGGCCTGTGGATCTGCCGAGCCGCACACGGCCCCGCACACGGCGATGCCCGTGCACCCGCGCGAGACCAGTTCGCCCGCGTTGCCCGAATCGATGCCGCTGATGGCCAGGTGTGGAAGCCGGGAGGCCTGGTCGTCCGACGCCACCGCCTCTACCAAGGCCGGTCCACTGAGCGTGTCCTTCGGCTTGGTGCCAGAGGGGAACATGGGCCCGAGCCCCAGGTAGTCGGCGCCCTCGAAGACCGCATTCCTCGCCTGCTCGAGCGTGGAGCAGGACACCCCCACCACCAGGCCCTCGCCCACGATCTTGCGAACGTCGGCCACGCATAGGTCACCCTGCCCCACATGCACGCCCGACGCTCCGGCCAGCACGGCGATATCGGGCCGATCGTTCACGACTACCGCCACCCCGTGCGAGCGGGCGATGGCGACTAGCGCCCGGGCCTTGGCCAGCAACTCGCCGTCAGGCAGATGCTTCTCGCGGAGTTGCAGGCAGGCTGCCCCGCCCCGGCACGCCGCCTCGGCCACGTCCCGCCACGGCTGATGGCACTGGGCCTCCGTCAGCAGCACGCACACGAGCCATCGCGGCGAGCCCGGCCCCCCTAAAGCCGAGATCAGCCGGCGTTGGATCTCGTAGACCTCATATCGGGTCGCCTCGAACACCAGCGACTGCACGGCCAGGGCCTTGGCGACCTCCTCGCACGCGCGCAGTGCCTCGGCCACGCGGTTCCCGGCAGCGGTGGCAAGAGCACCGGCGTTCGAACGCGTACCTTCCTGCGGCGTGGAAATGACGGTGCCAACGTCCTCAGGCGTATTCCGCCAGGCAACCAGCCGGCGGGGCCCGAACGAAGAAGCAGCGGTGCGAATGGCGTGTCGGGCTTCCTTGGCCCGGCGGGACAGATCGCCGTCGTCGAGCAAGAAGCGGGCCAGGTCCTCGAGTGTGCGCAAGCCCTCGCAGGCACGGTTCACGTTGGCGTCGAACATTCGCTCAAGGGCTGCCATAGGTGGATCGTATCGGTCTGGGAGGCGGCGATAGAAGACATCGAACTGTGGATTCGGAGCCGATGACAAGCCGATAGCCAATACTATCAAAACCAATGAAAAGAGCCCCCGATGTTTTACCATCGGGGGCTCAAGTACGGCGATGACCTACTTTCCCGCAGTGCAGTATCATCGGCGGCCAGGGCTTAACTGCTGTGTTCGGGATGGGAACAGGTGTCTCCCCTGACCTATGGTCGCCGAAAATGCTCGAGCAGCCTTTCGGCCGCCCGGCACAAGGACTTGCCGAAGCAAGTTCCGGCCGGATCAAGACGTCTACTGGCACCATCACAAAGATGGCAGACGAAAGACCGCGTTCTTGGCGAACGACGATATTTCTTGTTATGAGGGTTACTCGAAGCACTCGAGCGAGTGCTGATGCTGCGACTCCGAGATGTATCTGGGAATCGCGGCAATGGGTTGGTGCGATCAAGCTTTCGACCGTTAGTACCACTCAGCTGAGGACATTTCGGTCCTTACACCTGTGGCCTATCAACCTTGTAGTCTACAAGGGGTCTCACGCTAAAGCGACCAAGTCTCATCTTGAGGGGGGCTTCCCGCTTAGATGCTTTCAGCGGTTATCCCTGCCACACGTAGCTACCCAGCGATGGCCCGAGCGGGCCAACTGGATCACCAGGGGTGTGTCCATCCTAATCCTCTCGTACTAAGGATGACTCCTCTCAAACTTGGAACGCCCACGACAGATAGGGACCGACCTGGCTCACGCCGGTCTGAACCCAGCTCGCGTACCGCTTTAATAGGCGAACAGCCTAACCCTTGGGACCGCCTTCAGCCCCAGGATGCGATGAGCCGACATCGAGGTGCCAAACCGCTCCGCCGCT
>JBITAF010000021.1:0-8050 GCA_044440025.1 Phycisphaerales bacterium JB060
GCGATCCTCGTGCCGCGCGCGGTTGCCGCGCCCGCCCCGGGGCACGGCGTTATTGAACACCCAAGCGCCCGGCGCGGGATCCTGGGGGTAGGTGTTGATCTTCGCGCCCCGGGCGCGATCGGCCACGAGCAGGTGCTCCTCGTTGATGGCCACGTCGACGCCGAACTCCAGGCGCTTGTCCTGGAAGTCGGGGTGGAACCGCTGCGAGAGACACTCGACGCCCGGTTGGGCGAGAGTCAGCGTGGGAAGCAGCAGTGAGAGGAAGCTCGAGCAGAACATGGGTCGCATACAGGCATTGTCACCGATTCGGCGACTCGATGCAAGGCTGTTTCTCCGAAACGCCTACGACGCCCAGAAGGATTCAGGCCTCGAGCAACCAGCGCGACGCGCTCCGAGGGGCCGCAACCGCGGGCCCCGCTTTTTGCCATTGCCCCCGCGGGCGCGGCCCAGCCGTCCTTATCCATCCGCCGCCCGCACGCCCACCGCAGCCTCGAGGAACGCGCGATGCCGGTTCAGGCGCATATCGGCGGTCAGCACGTCGCCCACGGTGCCGTCGGGGCGCAGCAGGCAGGTCAGACGCCGGGGCATCCCCAGCCAGCCGATGGCGCCCAGCGCCCGCAGGATCGCCTTGTCGGTGTCGGCGATGATGGGGAACGGCAGGTCGTGGCGCTCCTTGAACCTCGCGTGGCTCTCCTCGCCCTGCGGGCTCAGGCCCACCACACGCACGCCCGATTCCTGGATCTGCGGCGCCAGCCGGGCCATGGTGTCGCGCACCACGCACGCCTGCCGCGTGCACAGGGGCGTGCCATCGGCCGGGTAGCTGTACAGCACGATCGGCCCGGCCGCGGCCAGTTCGGCCAGCGGCGTCGGCTTCTCGCACAGCCCCGGCGTCGCGGGCACGGTCACGTCGGGGATGGCATCGCCTGGCGCAAGCATCGGGCACGATAGGTCCATACCCTGCTGGCCATGATCGCCTCGAACGCCGTCGCCGACCGACTGAGCCCCTTCGGCTCGACCATCTTCATCGAGATGAGCGAGCTGGCCTCGCGCCACCAGGCGGTGAACCTTTCCCAGGGATTCCCGGATTTCGACGGGCCCGCCGCCATGCTCCAGGCTCTGGGCAACGCCGCCGCCACCGGCACGAACCAGTACGCCCCGCTCACCGGCCTGCCCGAGATGCGCCGCGGCGTGGCCCACTGGTTTGCTCAGCTTGGCGGCTTTGACGTCGACCCCGACACCTGGGTCACGACGACCTGCGGCTGCACCGAGGCCATCGCCGCGACCATGCTGGGCCTGCTCAATCCCGGCGATGGGCTGGTTGTCTTCCAGCCCTGCTACGACAGCTACCAGGCCACGGCGTCGATGGCCGGGGCGACGCTGATCCCTGTCACGCTCGAGCCCGACGACGAGGGCGGCTTCGCGTTCGACGCCGACGCCCTGCGGGCCGCGTTCGAGCGTAAGCCCAGGGCGATCCTGCTCAACACCCCGCACAACCCCACGGGCAAGGTCTTCGACGCCGACGAGCTGGCCCTCATCGCCGAGCTGTGCGTCCAGCACGACGTGATCGCCATCACCGACGAGGTCTACGACCACCTCGTGTACGAAGGCGAGCACCGCCGGCTGGCGGGCTTCGATGGCATGGCCGAGCGGACAATCACGATGGGCAGCATCGGCAAGCTCTTCAGCGCCACCGGCTGGAAGGTCGGCTGGGCCTTGGCCGCCCCGCCCCTGGGCAAGGCCGTCCGCAGCGCCCACCAGTTCCTGACCTTCTGCGCCAACGCGCCGGCCCAGGCCGCCGCGGGCCGGGCGTTGCTCGAGCACTTGGACAGCACCATCGAGCTGCGCGAGAACATGCGGACGAATCGTGACCTGCTCTGCGATGCGCTCGAGGCCGCGGGCCTGAAGGTCTACCGCCCCGCGTCGGGCTACTTCGCGATGTGCGACCACACGCCGGTCTCGCAGCGGCTGGGCCTCGAGGGCGACCAGGCAGATGTCGCGTTCTGCAAGCATCTGGTCGAGCGCGTGGGCGTGGCGGCCATCCCGCCCGGCTCGTTCTACGTCGATCGTTCGCTCGGGGCCAGGTACGTGCGCTTCGCGTTCTGCAAGAAACGCGAGACGATCGAGCGGGCCATCGAGCGGCTCGCCAGGCTCTAGCCAAGCAAGCTCTAACCGAGCAGCCCCTGGGCCTCGTCGAGCAGCGCGTTGGCTGCCGCCTCGTCGGGCGCCTCGGCGATCAGCCGCACGATGGGCTCGGTGTTGCTCGCCCGGACGCTCAGCCAGGCCTTCTGATCATCCAGATCGATACGCACGCCGTCCTGCAGGTCGACTCGGCCTCGATCCTTGAAGTGGGCGGCCACGGCCTCAATCGCCGGCCTGGCCGCGTCCTTGCACGCAATGTCCTGCTTGCGCTTCACGATGGCGTAGCTGGGCAGTCCGTCGACGAGTTCGCTCAGCGGCGTGCGGTGCCGGGCCATGAGCGCGAGCGTGAGCCCCATGGCGACAACCGAGTCTCGCACGAAGGAGACCTCAGGCCAGATCACCCCGCCGTTGCCCTCGCCGCCCAGCACGACGTTCTTCTCATCGGCCAGCAGTTCCAGCATCCGGCCCACCACGTGGGCCTCGCCCACCGGCGTGCGCTCAACGCGGGCGCCGAACCGCTCGGCCAGGTCGTCGATCATCCGGCTGGTGGAGAGGTTGGTGACAAGGACCGCGTCGCTCGGGTCGTCCTCGACCTCGAGCAGCGACAGCGCTGAGAGCACGAGGGTGTACTCCTCGCCGATGTAGCGGCCGTTCTCATCCACGATCGCGAGTCGATCGGCGTCGGGGTCCTGTGCGAAGCCCACGTCGGCATTGATGCCCGGCACGACCGTGCACAGCCCGCCCTTGCCCGAGAGGTTCTCACGCGTCGGCTCGGGCGTATGGGGGAAGACGCCACTTGTCGTACAGTTCAGGGGCACCACGTCGCTCAGGTAGTCCAGGAACGGGACGCCAACCAGCGCGCCGGAACTGTTCACCGCGTCGAGCACGCACCGCAGCCCCAGGGAATCGTCCTGCTCCCAGCGCTCCACGGCCGCATCGGAGAGCAAGCCGATCACGCGCCCGGCAACCTCGACCCAGTGGTGGTACGAGGCGTCGTTCTCATCGGTGAGCGGCCGGAACGCCACGGACTCGCCCCAGGTCGGCCCCCGCTCGTACTGCTCAATGATCTCGCTGGCCAACTCGGCGGGCGGGGCGCACGCGAAGTCGAACTCGAACTGGCCGCCGCCCGCGACGCCGGCGATCAGCAGCTTCAGCCCGTTCCATTCCTGGGGGTTGTGGCTGGCCGTCACGATGACCGCCCCGTCGACCTCGCCCATGGCCGCATGACCGATGGTGGGGGTGCTGGCCACGCCAAGCCTCGTCACCGAGCAGCCCGAGCCCAGCAGCCCCGCGACGGCTGCCTCGTAGACCGCCTCGCCGCCCCGTCGGCCGTCGCGTCCGATGAGCACGTGCGGCGATGATCCGCGCTGGGCAAGGAACGTCCCGAACGCCGCGGCGTACCGCAACGCCACGTCCGGGGTCAGGCTCTTGCCGGTGATCCCCCGCATGCCGCTGACGCCAAGCATGAGGGGGGCCTGGGACTGGTTCTCGGTCGCGCTCGTGGTGTTCTGGGCCATGGGGTCGAGGCTAGGCCCCGGACGGTGCGGCCTTCGGCGGTGTCTACCTGTATGAACCCCGTAGGAGCCCACCATGAAACACCAACGGATCGCCATCCTGGCCCTCAGCGGCCTGGCCCTCACGCGGGCCGCAGCGGCCACACCGCTGCCGACCCATTGGCTGCAGCCACAGATGGCTGGGTTGAACCAACCCGCCGACCGAAACGCCGCCCTGGACTACTGGCGGCTGGTGAACACCGCCACGTACGACGATGACCTGCCCGCACGGGCCGGCGAAGCCTTCAAGTTGCTACACCCCGACCCCGAGGGAGAAGCCGAGGCTGTTGAGGCGCCCGCCTTGCTGCTGCCCGGCGGCGCGTTGCATGCCGAACTGGACGAGATCGCCGACTTCCTGGAAGACCTCGAGCGTGCCAGCCGCGAGACGCACTGCGACTTCCAGGTCCGCTATGAAGACGGGTACGCCGCCCTGCTGCCCCATCTCGGGCACATGCGAAACCTCGCCCGCCTGCTGGTGACCGACGCCCGACGGCTGGCCCTCGCCGGAGAGACCCAAGCCGCCGCCGAGCGACTGGCGACCGCCCTCCGAATGGCTCGGCACGTCACCGGCGACCGGATCCTCATCAGTTCCCTGGTCTCGGCGGCCATGACCGACGTGACAATCAAGGAGGCCTACTGGCTGCTCGACCGCACGCAGGACGCCGAACACGTCCGCGAGATCCTGGGACGGGCACTCGAGCGCTTCCCCGCCGACGACCCTCACAACGTCGAACTCGCCCTGCGGACCGAGCGTGACCTCATCGGCTCGCTGGCCCGGCAGTTCCGCGGACCAAACGCCGGGGATGACTTCGCCGACGTGTTCTTCCAGATGACCGAGTCGACCAGCGACAACGTCGAGCGGGAGCTGCGGTCGCTCGATGGCGAGCAGTTCAAGGCCGAGGTCGAGCGTGCGGTCGATTCGTTCGATCTCGTGTTCGACGCTTGGGACAGCAGCGATCCGCAGGGAGAACTGCGGGCGGTCGAGGCGCGGCTGGTGGAGGGCGACTTCGGGCCGGTCGCCCGCGTGGCCGCGCCGTCGTTGTTGCGGGCCCAGGCCTCGGACGCCCGGGCCCGCGCCCAGCTCGAGCAGTTCCGCGAGCGCGTGAACCAAGATGGCTGAACACCCTTCCAGCCACGCGAGCAGCGGCGGCCTTGCAGAAGACCGCGCGCTGCTGCTTGCCATGCACGCGGGCGATGAGCGGGCGGCGCGGGAGCTGTGGAGCTGCTACGCCGGCCGGCTGCGTGTGTACGCGGGGTCGCTTTCGGTTGACGCCGACGACATCGTGCAGGGCGTGTTCCTGGAGGTGCTGCGGCTGCGACGGAGCAAGGTGCGGGCCGTGCGGGATCCCGCCGCATGGCTGTGCACGCTGACCCGCCACGCCGCGCTGAACGCCCGGCGGGGCCGAACCCGACGCGATCGCCGCGAGGCGTGCACGGAAATGCGCGCCGAGGCGGCGCTGCCCACGCCAATGGACGGCGACGCCGCGGCCATCCTCGAACGCCTGCCCCAGCCCTGGCGCGAGGCCCTCGTGCTCCGCCACGCCTACGGCTTCACGCTCGAACGCCTGGCCGATGCGCTGGGCGTCTCCCGCTCGACCGCCGCCGACCGGTACGGCCGGGGCCTGGCCCTGGCACGCGAGCTGGCCGAGGAAACCGCCCGCCCAAGAGAGGAAGCAAGCCATGCCGGCTGACCCGCTCGGAAACCTGTTTGAATACCACAAGACGCCCGACCCCGGCCCCATGCCCGTATCCATCTCCCACGCGCTGGGCAGACGCCGCCGGGCCATCCGCTCACGGCGGATCGCATCGGCGGCCGCGATCGTGCTGGTGGTGGCGTTGGCCGCCTGGTTCGCCCTCCCACAGGCCTCGCTCGTCACGTCCGAAGGGCCCGTGGCCGGGCATGACAACGGGAACATCCCCAAACACACACCCGAACACGTCCCCGTCCGCTTCGCCCCCTCGTCGGTCCTGGCCCTGCGTATGGCCGATCCGGAGGGCCGGGCGCCCCCGGCCGCTGGCCGGTCCCAGGCTGGCCGCGACACCGTCTTCGGGCTGCGGCAGCGGGAGCTGGGCGGGTTGGCCGGCCCGGCTTCATGAAGCCCCCCCTCGCCGCCGGCCGATAAGGCTGGTGATGGCGCTGCGCGGCCTCCAACACGTCATGGTCGCCCTGGCCGCGCTTCTCGCGGCGTGCCCGTGCGCGGTCGGGCAGATCCCCGAGGACATGGGCGAGATGCCGGCGGCCATCGACCGGCCGACGTCCATCGGCCGCATCGTCCGCCACTTCGACTTCGAGGAGCAGCGCTTCAACGCCCTGGATATCCCGCTCTACTGGATCCGGGCCCAGGACGACCCCGAGGTCCGCGAGCGGCCGGGGTTTCCCATCACAAACCTGGGACGGCTGGACTACACCGCGCCGACCACCAGCGGCACGGGCAGCGTGCGCCTGGACACCACCGGCGGCAGCACGAGCCTGCGTCTGGAACCGGGCGTGGCCCCCACGTTCCCCTCGGTCCGCTACGCCGTGGGGGCGATGGTCCGCGTCGAGGGCCTGCATCACGCCCGCCCACGGCTGGCCGCCCGGCTGCTGGACGAGCGCGGCGCGCCCATCCCGGGCGCCTCGGCCAGCGCGATGGTCGCTCCGGATGGTGTTGGGGGTTCTGGTGGGGGCGATGGTGTGGATGTGGGCGGCGTTGGGGGCGGCTGGGCCCGGGGCTTCGTGCCCGTGCTGCTCACCCTGCCCGCGGCGCCGGCCGAGGCCGTCTCGCTCCAGATCGACCTGGAGCTCGTCCAGCCCGAGCAGTTCCACACCCGCCAGCCGGGCGAGTACCGGCTGCTGGCCGAGGACTACGCCGGCTCGGTGTGGTTCGACGACGTGGTGATCGTCCAGCTGCCCACCGCCTCGCTGTCGGTGACCAGCCAGAGCAACACGTTCGTGGGCCAGCAGCGCCCCGAGCTGGCCGTACGCGTGCGCGACCTGTCGGGCGACCCGGTCGACCTGGACCTGCGGGTGCGCGACATCGACGGCGCGGTCGTCGCCAGCCGCACCGAACGCTTCGGCATGGGCTCGCGCGCCTTCCGGTGGACACCCGAGCTGGCCGAGCTTGGCTGGTACGAGGCCGAGCTGGTCGTGCGGGTGGGCGACACGCCCATGCTGCGGCTGCGCGAGCCGTTCGTGTGGCTGCCCCCGCTCGATCGGATCGCCGCCGAGCCGCCCGCCGACGATGGGGCCGTGCCCGACCGCGTGGCGCTGGTGGCCCTGTCGGACCGCCGGCGGCTGGCCATGCTCGTGCCGCCCGCGCCTACCTCGCCCCTGCCGGCCCGCGCCCGCGAGGCCTTCGAGCGCAGCGGCTCGCGGTCGCTGCTGGCCAGCGTGCGCGTGGCCCGCGATTCGCAAATCGACTGGTCGGAGCTGGCCCGCTGGTTCACCGCCATGGGCGCCCGCCTGGGGGTGCAGAGCACGGCCATCCTCGAGGTCGACCCGGACACCGGCGACGACGCCGACGCTGGCGAGGCCGGCGATCTGGCGCTGGCCCACCTGGACGACGGGGCGGCCTGGGACGGCCTGCTGGTGCCCGTGGTCGATCGCGTGGCCGGGGGCGTCAGCCGATGGCACGTGGGCCCGGTGGGCAGCGACGCCCTGGCGGCCACCCCGGGCAGCGCCGTCCGCCTGCGTCGCGTGGCCGATCGCCTGCACCGCTTGTCGCCCGACCCCACCATCGGCACGCCCTGGTCGGGGGCGTTCGATCCCGCCGCCGCCGCCCCCCAGCCCGCCGGCCCGGGCGAGACCGGCGCCCCGGGGGCGCGGTGGTCGCTCACCGTCACCGCCCCGCGCCACGCCGATGGCCCGTGGATCGAGGAGGCGGCCGCCCGCCTGCGGACGCAGCTGGACGACGGCCGCGCCGCCGAGGGCGTCGTGGTCGTCCGGCCACTGGACGCGGCGCTCTTCGGTCGGCGGGCGATGGTGGCGCGCCTGGCCGAGCAGATGCTGGCCTTCTGGGGGACGCTGCCCGCGCAGGGACCGCCCGCCGTGGCCAAGGCGCCCCCCGCGGAGATGCGCCTGGCTTTGGCGGGGGGGTTCGGGTGGCGCCGGCCGCCGCCCGACGAATCACCGGGGGACGAGCTGCTGGCCGACGCGGCCCGAAGCGATCCCAGCACGCCCGAGTCGGGCAGGATCGAGGCAAGCAGGATCGAATCAAGCCGGATCGAGCCAAGCGCCGCCCTGGCCGCGTGGCGGGGGGTGGGCGACCGGCTGGCCGGCCGCCGGCGGGTGCACCGCTTCACCACCGCCGACGGCGTGCGCGCCGAGGTCTACCAGCCGGTGGTCGCGCGCGCGGGCGCCGGCCGGCACGGCGGCGGGA
>JBITAF010000022.1:0-31768 GCA_044440025.1 Phycisphaerales bacterium JB060
TCGCGTCGCTCTGTCCGTACCATTGTAGCACGTTTGCATCCCTGGTCGTAAGGGCCATGAGGACTTGACGTCATCCCCACCTTCCTCCGGTTTGACACCGGCAGTCTCGCTAGAGTCCTCGCCATAACGCGTTAGTAACTAGCGATAGGGGTTGCGCTCGTTAAGGGACTTAACCCGACACTTCACAGCACGAGCTGACGACAGCCATGCAGCACCTGTGCACGTTCCACCCTTGCGGGCGTGGCTCTGCTTTCACAGAGTTAATCCGTGCATGTCAAACCCAGGTAAGGTTCTTCGCGTTGCCTCGAATTAAGCAACATGCTCCACCGCTTGTGTGAGCCCCCGTCAATTCCTTTGAGTTTTAGCCTTGCGACCGTACTCCCCAGGCGGCACACTTAACGCTTTCGCTTCGACCGGAAAAGGGTCAGACCTCCTCCGATCTAGTGTGCATCGTTTACGGCGTGGACTACCAGGGTATCTAATCCTGTTTGCTCCCCACGCTTTCGTGCATGAGCGTCAGGACAGGCCCAGGGTACCGCCTTCGCCTTCGGCATTCCTGTCGATATCTACGCATTTCACCGCTCCACCGACAGTTCTGTACCCCCCTACCTGCCTCAAGACCAACGGTTCGCCCAGCCATTCCCCGGTTGAGCCGGGGCATTTCACGGGACGCCTGAAGGTCCGCCTGCGCACGCTTTAAGCCCAGTGATTCCGATTAACGCTTGGGCCACTCGTATTACCGCGGCTGCTGGCACGAGTTTAGCCGGCCCTTCCTCTGGACCTGATCGTTGGTTCTAGGTCCTGACAGTGGTTTACGACGCAGAGCGCCTTCATCCCACACGCGGCATTGCTCCGTCACGCTTTCGCGCATTGCGGAAGATTCGTCGCTGCAGCCTCCCGTAGGAGTCCGGGCAGTGTCTCAGTCCCGATGCGGCGGGCCATGCTCTCACACCCGCTACCCGTCTTCGGCTTGGTGAGCCGTTACCTCACCAACAACCTGATATGACGATCGCCGCTCCCAACTTCCTCCGTAGAGCACACGGGGTATTACCGCCAGTTTCCCGACGCTATCCCCCACATTGGGGTACGTTCGATCGTATTACTCGCCCTTTCGCCGGTGTCCCCCGAAGGTTCTCCCAGACTTGCATGCTTTAGCCATGCCGCCAGCGTTCAATCTGAGCCAGGATCAAACTCTTCAATTGAAGCGGCAATCAGGCTCTCACCTGACCGCCGACAATCTCAGAATGATCCGTTTGATACCGCCGCAACCCCTTGCGAGGCAGCAGCGGCCGGTCATTCTCGCGATCGCGAACGATCACGAGCCGTCGTCGGCAAAGACGACGGTCTAGTTGGCGTACTCAAAAAATTCATCACGAGAGTGCGCCAACGACCGGGATCTGTGAAATCCCAGCCACCGGTTTGACCGGCCTTGCCAACCCCGGGTCGGGGTCTGCGGGTGATGATTCCGCATCGGCAAGGCCTCACACTCTCGAGGGCATCTCGACCGCTTAGATTTCAAAGAGCGTTGGGAAGGGCTCGCATCCGCTTGCCTTTACCCGGTCCCGCTTGCGGCCACTGGCCAAAGCGGTGGAGATGATACACCGCACTCAGTCAGCGTCAAGCTTCGATGCTCCCAATACCGCAGTTTTTTTGGACCCTCCACCCATACCCCCTCTGGAGACAGCGCCAGCCGTCTCGACAAGGGGCAGTCCCGATCCAATACCACCCCCCTTGCGTGCCGGCTCGGCCACTGCGATGCATGCCGCAAGGATCACAGGCTCGCCTCTTGACCCAGACAACGCCCGGATTGCCCGGCAAGCCTCCACCAGCGTCGCTCCTGTCGTCGTCACGTCATCAACCAGCACGATCACACGCACACCACGCAGGGCCTCGCGATCGACAATCGGCCGCATGGCACCGTGCAGGTTCCGCTTCCGGGCCGCGGCAGACAACCCAGTCTGCGTGGGCCGGTGCTGCCGGACAAGCAGCCTCCGGCACGGCACCCCCGATCCCTTGCCCACAGCACGAGCCAGACACGTGGCATGATCGATACCCCGGCTGGCACGACGCCAGAAGCTCATGGGGACGGGCGAAACCAGCGTCCGGCCCAGGACTGCCTCCTCGGGCTCGCCAGCGTGCCGAGCGACGAGCCGGAGCCGTTCGGCCACAGCAGCCCCCAACGCCACACCAAGGTGCTCGCCCACGGCGTGCCAGCGGTCGAACTTGAAATCGTGTAGGGCTTCACGCAACGCGAGCTCGTACACCCCCAGCCGAACGAAACCGTCCCAGGCAACCTTCTTGACGTTCCTGCAAGATCCGCAGTCACCGTGGGAGAACTCCCCCGGCCCGACGGACCGGCCGCACCGCGGGCAGTAGGCGTCGGGGTCATCGGCCACGAATCCGCTCTGCCTCAGGGCTTCCAGAGGCCCTGGCGTGTCGCTGAGCATCGATCGCTCGATGCTGATCAATCCCGTGCGGACGAGCTGGAAGAGGCCCCCACGCATCGGCGCTCAGCCCTGGTCGCCCGCATCGGGCCGATTGCTGGGCCCCGCCGGTGGCTCGGGCCGATCGGGGCGGATCAACCTGGCGGGTGGGCGTGGGCCGGCGAATGCCTCGCCCAACTTGGCTCGCAGCAGGCTGGCCCGTGCCTCGCGGCGCTGGTCTTGGGCCAGTTCCTGACCGATGGCCTTCTGGATATGGGCCGGCTGGACGGCCACGAGCAACTGGTTCACAAGTGGCAGGTCGAGATTTGGAATGATCTTCAGGGCGATACCCAACCGGAGACGGCTGAGCATCTGGGTGGCTTCCTCGGTGCTCAGTAGCCGGGCGTGCAGCAGCACCCCCACCGCCCGCCAGGCCTGGTCTTCCAGCCCCCGCCGGCCGCCGCGCATCAGCCGCTGGCGGGCGTTGTGCTCGTAGGCGATGACCATCGGGATGATCTCGTTCTCCATCTCGCGTAGCAGAACGGCCTCGCTCTTGCCGATGGTTGTCTGGTTGCTGAGTTGGTAGAAATCCCCCGTCGCCTCGCTGCCCTCGCCATACGACCCGCGGACCGTCAGCCCCAGGTCATCGGCGGCCCGCTTGACCTTCTCGATCTCGCGGGTGATCTTGAGTGCCGGCAGGTGCAGCATGACGCTCATCCGCACACCAGTGCCCACGTTGGTCGGGCACGCAGTCAGATAACCGAACCGGGGGCTATAGGCGTAATCAATGGCACGCTCGATGGCGTCGTCGGCCGCGTCGGTCTCATGCATGGCGCCGGCGAGATCGAACCCACCGCGGATCACCTGGAGCCGCAGGTGGTCCTCCTCGTTGACCATGATCGAGAGTCGCCGCTCGGGCAGACCGATGGCCACCGCCCGGCCGTGCATCGGCTCGCCGGGCTTGCCCATGGCGTGCTGGCGACTGATGAGGCGCTCCTCGACCAGCGACACCCGATGGCCCGAGGTGGTCGAGGATAGATCGACCCACTCCATCTGCGGGCTCAGGCGGGCGCCCAGCACCACGGGTTTGAGGCGCACCAGCACCGCCGTCCGCTCACTCGCCGGAGCGCGATTGGGAAAACGGAACCCGGCCAGATTGCGAGCCATGCGCACGCGCGAGGACACCACGACGTCGCCCGCCCGGCCGGCCACGGCCAGCCAGTTACCCGAACCACCCTGCTGCCCCTGGCCTTCCTTCATTCGTCCCCACCCTGATCGCTCCGGCCGCGCTCATCGGCCTCCAGGCGTCGCAGTTCGTCGCGCACCGCGGCGGCTCGCTCGTACTGCTCCAACGCAACGGCCTCTTCAAGCTGTTTTCGCAGCAGGGCCACGCGTTCGGCCCGCTCCCGCGCACCGCCCAGCACCCGCTCGATGGCATCCTGATCGCCCTCACGCGCGGCGGCCAGCATGCGGCGGGGCGTCTTGCCGATATGGTGTGTGCCCCCCTGGTGGGCCCGCTCGATCAGGGGCGACAGCTTCTCCTCGAACGCCTCGTAGCAGGTCGGGCAGCCCAGCAGACCGTGCTGGCGGAAGGCCGCGAACGACAGCCCGCAGTTCTCACACTTCAGGCCCGAACCAGCCTGCTGCACGCTGAGCACCACAGACGAGGCGCCCCCAGGAATCGACACGCTGGCATGCCCGGTCAGCCCTACCTCGGCCGCGTGCCGTTCACACAGCCGGCGCACCACGACCTGCCCGTTGACGATCTGCGTCTCGTGGACGGTCGCTTCGGCATCGCAATGGTCGCATTTCACGCTGATATCCCCGGGCCCGCCGGCATGGACAGGCTCAGCACCATTCTACGGGCACGCGTGGGCGCTTCGAGGACAACGCCGCGGAACCACCGCCCGCGGCAGGAGCAACCGGCTCAACCGCCGGCCTGTTCCTTTTGCTGGCGGGTGTAGCCGTACTTACGCTTGAGGGGCTTGACGACCAGGCCGCTCTTGATGGCCTTGGTCGACGCCAGCACGCGCGTGGGCTTGCCGTCGATCACCGCGTGGACCTTCTGGAGGTTGGGCCGGAAAGTTCGGCGAGTGATGCCGGTGGTCTTCAGGCCGAAACCACCCTTGGAGATCTTGGCGCCGCCGTAGGCCTTGGACTTACCAAAGCGGGTCTTGCGTCCGGTAAAGTGGCATTCGTAGGGCATCGGGTCAATCCTCGGTCTCGATCCACGCGTACAGCCGACCCTCTGGGCCCGGCGGGTCGAGATGGTAGGCCATCAGATCGCTCCAAGGAAAGCCGCCAACCGACACGCTCACCCCCGTGCCAGGTTCTCCCGGGAGAGCATCAGGCTCAGCGTCTGGGCCACCAGGTCGATGTCGCGCGAGGTCAGCCCGGTATGGAACGGCAGGGCGATGGTGCGGTCCGAGACGCTCTCAGCGATGGGGAATGCCCCTCGCTCGTAGCCGAAGCGGCGGACATACTCGGGCATCAGGTGGATGCTGGGGAAATAAGGCGCACAGCCCACGTCATGGTTGCGCAGGCCCTCGATGATCCGGTCGCGCTCCTCGGCCGTGTAGCCCCGCTCCAGCCGGATGGTGAACACGAACCAGCTCATGCTCGTGCCGCTCTCGATGGTGGGCAGGATGATGCCCGGGATGCCCAGCAGGCGATCGAGGTACTCGCTGGCCACGCGCCGGCGGGCTTCGAGTATCTCCCCCAGCCGGCGCATCTGGGCGACTCCCAACGCACAGGCGATCTCGCTCAAGCGATAGTTGTACCCAAGCCGCTCATGGGACAGCCACAGGCCCAGCCCGCTGCTGCCCTCCTGGTCGAGCTCGCTAGGCATGGTGCGCCCCTGGTTGCGCAAGCTTCGGCACAGCTCGGCCAGGTGCTGGTCGTCGGTGACGATCATCCCGCCCTCACCGGTGGTGATCTGCTTGTTGGGATAGAAACCGAACACCCCCACCCTGCCGAAGCTGCCGCATTTGCGGCCCTTGTATGTGGTTCCCAGGGCCTCGCAGCAGTCCTCGATGAGGTGGATCTCGTTCTTGTTGGCGATTGCCGCGTAGCGGTCCATGTGGGTGGGATTGCCCAGGGCCTCGACGGCCAGGATGGCCTTGGTGCGCGGGCCGATGGCCTGCTCGACCTTGTCGGGATCCATGTTGAGGCTTCGCGGGCAGAGATCAACGAACTTGGGGGTCGCGCCCACATACAGGATGGCGTTGGCGCTGGCCACAAAGCTGAAGGGCGTAGTGATAACCTCGTCGCCCGGGCCAATGCCAAGGGCCAGCAGCGCCAGGTGTAGCCCGCTGGTGCCGCTGTTAACCGCCACCCCGTGCTCACAGCCGGCCGCCTCGCTCACCAGGGCCTCGAAGGCCTCCTGCATGGGCCCGATGCTCAGGCGGCCAGACCGCAGGACGCGGACGACCGCGTCGACCTCCAGATCGGTGATGTCCGGGCCGCTCAGGGCGATCTCGGTCCCTTCGGTCGGTCGGCGTGACGGGCTGGGGTGATCGCTGGATTGCACGTAAACTCCCGCAGTTCTGGGTGTGGGCCGGGCGGCGCCCACCCGGAGGGGAGTTTATCGCCCCTGCCGACGGATCCGCTTGGCCAGCGTGTCGGCGAGGTGGCCTACGGTCTGCCCGTCGGCCTCGCACCCCACCGCCACCACGTCCTCATCGGCAATCTGACGCTCGATGCGTCGAACGGCGGTGATGATCGAGGAATGGTTGGGCCGGCCCATGGCCGAGGCGATCTCGGGATAGCTCGCGGTGGTCAACTGGCGGGAGATGATCGCCACCAGCGCCCGAGCCAGCACGACCCGACGGTGGCGCCCCCTGCCGGAGAACTCGGCCGACCCCACGCCCAGGAAGCGGCACACGCCCTCGATCACCGCGTCGACCCGCACCGGCCCGGCCTGCTGGGCGGGCCGAGCCCGAACGCCCAGGGCTTGGTGCACGGTCGACATGGCCACGCGGTCGCCGGCGGGCTGGTCGCCCACGCGGCCCAGGAGGTTGTGGAAGGCATCCACGCGGGCCATGGCACCCTCAATATCGCGGAATGAGCCTGGGGCCACGCCATCGGCCGAGTCCTCGACCACGGCGTTGGCGATGGCCGCGACGACCTCGTTGCCCAGGGTGAGCCCGCGCTGGCGGGCCAGCTTGCGGACCATGGCCTCGCGCAGCTCCAGGTCGGGCTCGCCCAGTTCGATCGTCAGGCCCGAGAGCAGGCGGCTGATGAGCTGCTTGCCTAGGCCCTCGACCTGACGCGGGTGCTCGTCGCTTGCCAGCGCCAGGCGGCAGCCGCCCTGGAGGATCTGATCGAGCGTGTGGAGCAACTCGGCCTTGGTGGCGTCCTTGGTAGCCAGGAAGTGGACATCGTCCAGGCACAGCAGCTCGACGCCGCGGTACTTGTCGCGGAAGGCCTCGGTGCCGCCGGTGCGCAGGGCGGCCAGAAAGCCGTTGGTGAAGTGCTCGGCGGTGACGTACTTGGCCTTGCCGCCCGAACCTCGCAGGCTGTTGTAGCGGAAGGCCATGCCGCGGAGCAGGTGGGTCTTGCCCAGGCCGCAGCCGCCGTGGAGGACCAGGAGATTGCCCGCCCTTGGGGTCGCGCTGGGGTCGCTGATCGAGAGGGCGGCCATGTGAGCCAGCTCGTTGCTCTGGCCGACCACGAAGTCCTCAAGCCGCACGAAGCGGTCGCGCTGCGTGCTGGGCGCCGCGTGGGAGGGGTGGGCCTTGGGCTGGGCCGCCTGGGCCTTGGACCGGGCGACCTTGGTAGCCTTTAGCGGCCGTGCTGCCGGGAAGGCCTCGGGGCGATCGACGAAGCGGACGTTGCCACCGCCAGCGATCTCCACGAGGTGTTGCCGGAAGCGGCCCTCGACGATGGGCACCAGGAACCGCGACGCGACAATGACCCGAAGGCCGTCCTCGGTCCGCTCGAGCTTTGCCTGGCCCTGGAAGTATCGCTCGAAGGTGAGGGTGCCCACCTTCCCTGCCAGCAGCCGTTCGAGGTTCTGCTCGGTGTCGGGCGCCGGATCGCTCGGGGCGGCCGCGGGCTTGGGCTCGGCGGCCGAGTGGGCCCGTGGGCGGGCGTTGGTGACCACATGAGAACGGACGCGCTCGCCCATGGCATCCCGCCCGGGCGTACGCGAGGGTACGGGCGTCGCCCGGTCGCGGTCGGTCTGTGTGCCCACGAGGCCCAGCTTGGCCAAGTGGGCGGTATCTGGGCCGTCCCCAGCCGCCAGCCCCTTGCCAGCGTGGACCCGTACCCCGGTTGCTTCAGCGTCTTTGGCTTTCGGAGCGCGAACACCCTCGTCCCTGCTGGTCGCTTCCATGGCGAACCTTTCTGGCCATCCTGAGGCCGCACGAACACCCCACCACGGCCCGAGGCCGAGGTGCGTCCGGTCGTCCAAAGAATCCATTCATCGAGCGGCGTTGGGCTTCTGACCGGCGCGTTCTCCCCGCGCTTGCTTGCCGCCTCGCACGATGCTCGTGGATGCCAACAGGGACACGAAAACCGCTCGCCGGTAAACGATCGGCGATGGTGCTTGTTGGCGAATAGGCTTGGCTGCTGTGGTCTGAACCCCCCCGACGCGGCGCCATTCCATCGACGCTACCAGAAGGTATCCGATCTCTCGTCGATTCGCTACCCAAAATCTCAACGCGCGGGCAAACCGGACGACCAAACACCCGAAATCACAAGGGCTTAGACCTTAAAGATTTCTTTATACACAAGCGGCTCGCACGTTATCAACAGTGCGTGTGGACAACCGGTGGAGCCGGACACAGAGCGGCTTCGTAAACCGACCAAGCACAAATGGTTAAACGCCATGGTCACCGGTGGACAACGCCCCATCGAGCCCGTGGACACACGCGATACGCCGATCAAACGACATGAAATCCAGACGCCTGTAAAGCTCCACAGCTGGTTGGTTCTCGATATCAACAGCACACGTGAGCGACCACTTGCCCGGCCTTGTGGCGCGTCGGATCCTGGCGGCGATCTGGTCGATGGCGTTGCGCAAGAGCCGCTCACCCAGCCCAATGCCGCGGAGCGATGGCCCCAGACCGATGTAGACAAGCTCGTAGCACCGCTGCTCGGGCAGACACGCCAAAAGGACCGCCCCGGCCGGGCGCCCCTCGTGCCGCACGATCTGCCAGATTGCCAGTTCGGGCCGGCCGATGGCCGCGTGGGATGCGACGATGTCGCTGGTGCGACGCATGCCGCACAGGGCCGGACAGTCGAGCGTGTCGATATACGAGTCGTCGAGGGCCTCGACAAGCTCGTCGAGGTTCGCCGAACGTGAATCGGGGATGGCGATGGGGTCGAGTTCGACGCCGTCGGGCAGGTCCAGGTGCGGCCGGCGATGCAGGAGGCGGGCGGTCCTGGGGAGATCCTGTGGGACGATGCCACGTCGCATGTAGGCCAACTCACCGATGATGCTCCATCCCGCCGCCGAGAGGGCCTGGGCCGCCCATGGCTCGTTCACGGATGGGAGCGATTGGGCGATGTCGATCGGTCGGCCTGGGAGCCCGGCAAGATGCTCGGTGAGGGCCACGGCGCATGCCGCACGCTCGGCAGCCCGTTCCTGCCCTGCCTGAGGGCGGCTGAGGAAGGCCAGGGCGCTGCGGCCTGGAGAGGGCACCGCCAGGGCCAGTTCCCGGACGGCGTGGGTCTCTGGATGGATGGTGGCGTAGGCGTGCTCGAAGGAGATTCCCGCCTCTGGCCCGGCGGCGATCAGGCGCTGGGCTGCCTGGCGGGCGAAGGCGCCGGTGGCATCGATGAGGCGTTCGGCCGCCGCCAGAGAGAGCGAGGCGGGCAGTGGCCGGGGGTCGTATTGGTGCGATGGCGAGAAACCGCTCGCGTCCATGCTCGTATCCGTTTTGGTGTTCCGCCCGGCTGCTGTTGGGTGGCCGGGCTCAAAATCCCGGGCGTTCGCCGACGCGAGCGGGGAAACGAATATAGACTCGTCGGGCATAGGGTCGGTCGAGGGCCCCTTGCCGGCCCTGATTTGGACCACTGGCCGCCGCAGCGTCCTCGTTGAGGTCCCGCTGTGGCTCACGAATCGCCTCGGAGAACTCCATGGCTTTGCTGAATCTCCCTTCTCGTATTCTTGTTCTGATGCTCGTGGCCTTGGGGCTGGCGGCTGTTTCGGTGGCCAGGCCGCCCGAGCCCAACCCCATCCCGGTGCGTTGGCAGTTGGATCTGGACGTAGGCCCGCTCCGCGTTGCCAGCGTCGAGACGCCCGGGCAGGGCCCGATGCTGTACTACTACCTGACTTATACGGTGACCAATAACACCGATCAGGACATCCTGCTGGCCCCCAGCTTCGAGTTGGCGACCGAGACGGGCTCGAACGTGGTGGCCGGCCAAGGCGTGCCCGCCGCCGTGACTCGTGAGATCCTGGAGCGGCTGAACAACCCACTCCTGAACGACCAAGTCGGCATGATCGGCGTGCTGCGGCGAGGCGAGGCCCACGCCCGCGACGGGCTGGTCGTCTGGCCCGTCCGGGACACCGAGGCCGACGAGGTCCGCGTCTACATGGCCGGGTTCAGCGGCGAGACGGCCCGGATCGAGGTCGTCGACCATGAGAGCGGGAACCCGCGCGACGTGGTGCTCCGCAAGACCCTGATGGCCGTCCACGAGATTCCCGGCCACGTCAACGGGCGCGGCAACGCTCCGATCGAGCGGGTTGAGAGCAAGTGGATCATGCGGTAGAGCCTCGCTATCATCTCGACCCGGCCGATCAAGGGGCCGGATCAGCTTCCAGGAGTACCCGCCATGGCGCATAAGAAGGGCCAGGGATCGTCAAAGAACGGTCGCGACTCGAACCCCCAGTACCGGGGCATCAAGCTGTACGGCGGCGAGTTTGCCAAGCCGGGCAACATCCTGGTCCGTCAGTGCGGCACGAAGTTCCAGCCGGGCTTCGGTGTGCAGCGCGGCAAGGACGACACGCTCTTCAGCGTGAGTACGGGCAAGGTAGTCTTCCAGGGCAGGCGGGTGCACATCGACCCGATGGATGACAACGCCCCGCGGCCCCGTTGGCTGACGCAGTACCGCGCAGCTCAGGCAGCCAGCCAGAACTGAGCGACTTGCACAGTTGATCGATCGAGGGCGTCCGGATGGACGCTCTTTTTGTTGCGCCTCATCGTCCGTCGCAAAAAAACCGGGCTCGCACCCGGGGGTTGCTCTGGTTCCACCGGTGGATCAGCGTTTGCCGGCGGGCTCCATGGCCTTTCGCGCTTCGTCGCTGAGGTAGAGGATGGCGCCCGACTGCGGGTCCATCGTCAGACGGCCGTGGCTCAACAGGGCGCTGACGGTCTCGATGGGGACAGCGAGCATGCTGGTGCCGCAGACAAACTCGTGACGTTTGACGTCGACGACCTCGACGGGGGCCATGGCCTCGTCACCGAGTTGGCCGCGCACGCGGAGGTAGTGCGTGAGTGTGTGCTCGGGAACCTCGGCGATAATGGTCTCGCGTTCGGATTTGAGCTCCTCGAGTCGCTCGGCGATCTCAGCGTTACGCTCGTCGCGCTGCTTGAGGGCGACCGTGCGGACCCCCTGGCGCTCATCCTTGGCCTTGCCGAGTTCGGACAGTTCATCGCTGAGCGTCTCGATACGGTTGAGGAGTTCCAGGGCGATGGACTCCTGCTCTTCCTGCTGAGACTTGAAAGTGGTGATCTCGGCGAGGTAGGCCTGATACTCCTTGTTGGAGCCGGCCGAGTTCATCTTCTCGCGGAGTTCGGTGATGTGGCCTTCCAGACGCTTGGCCTCGCCTTCGGCATTGGCTGCGGCGGCCTTGGTCTTGCGGAGTTCGGCCTGGGTTGCCTTGTGCTTGTCCTCGATGGAGGCGAGCTGCTTTTCCTGCTCGGCGAGGAATCGCTCGGCAGCGCGGAGCCTGCCCTGCAAGCCGTCGATGCTGTTATCGACCCTGAAAACCTTGAGCAACCGATCGGTTTCGGTCATCGTCATGTACGCTGAGCTCCCTGGTCCATCTTCTTCTGTAGAGAGTGTAGCGGGCAAAGCGTTGTTGGGTAGCGCGAGTGTGTGCGAGGGCCCGTCGCAGTGGCAAAAACCCGAACGAGCTGTCGCGTCGACGGCGCGGGGTTGGAGCAGCCCAGCTCAGGCCCAGATAGCCAGTGTCCAATAGGCCAGGGGCGCGACGAGGATGGGTGAGTCGATGACGTCCAGGACGCCGCCGAAGCCGGGCAGGAGGCTGCTTGAGTCCTTGATACCCGCGTCTCGCTTCATCATGGAGGCCATGAGGTCGCCGAGTTGACCCGCCAGGCCGATGCACGCGCCGCTCACGGCGCCGGCGATGGCGGACTGGGTGGGTGATCCCCCAGCGTTGAAGATGCCCCGGGCTGTCAACAGGGCCAGTCCGGCGCCACCGACGACAGCCGACCCGATAACACCCCCGATGAGGCCCTCCCATGTCTTTCCGGGGCTGAGCCAGAGGATGAGCTTTCGCTTGCCGATGGCCTTGCCGGTGAAGTAGGCGAAGATGTCGCAGCTTTTGACGGTGGCCAGCACC
The DNA here is from genome assembly GCA_044440025.1 of Phycisphaerales bacterium JB060. GTDB lineage: Bacteria > Planctomycetota > Phycisphaerae > Phycisphaerales > UBA1924 > JAHCJI01. The sequence continues at coordinate 11,959 of JBITAF010000022.1, forward strand.
CAGACGAGGACCCAGGCGCTGTGCTCGAGTCGGATCCGCAGGAGGAATCCGAAGGTCAGGCCCAGGTATACGAAGGCGAAGAGGACGGCGCCGATGCTGAGCATGGCGCCCTGGGTGTTCATGGTTCGTGCGTGGTGGAGGATGCCCAGCAGCACGACGGCTGCGGAGGCGGAGGCAAGGCCGGCGGTGCCGTCGCCCTGGGCCAGCGTTGCGAAGAGTGGGGTGGAGGCCAGAAGCCCAAGCACCGCGCTGAAGGCCAGTGTGAGACGCGATGCGTGCACGCCCTTGGCCTTGAGCATGATGGCCAACTCGCGCCCGCCCAGGGCTGCGATGGCGAGCATGACCGGCAGCACGACCACACCGGGCGGGGCGGTGCCGTCGAAGCCCAGCCTCGGGTCGTTGAGCGGCCATGGCACGCCCTCGATGGCCCGGTCCAGCAGCAGCCCGGCGAGCAGCAGGGCGATCAGGATGGGCCCGAGGATGAGCCTGGTGCGCATGATGCGCCAGTGTAGTGGGTTGGTGTTCGGCTGTCCGCCGTTCTTGGGCGGGGCACGTGGAGAAGGGATTCCTTGGGGCGTTGGCTTTGGGCGTTTTTGGTCCCAACAATGTCCCTCTGGTGGCGATCGCATCGCCGCCGCGCGAGAAGGCCCGCCTTTTGGGGGTGTAGCTCAGTTGGTAGAGCATCGGACTTTTAATCCGCAGGTCCAGGGTTCGAGCCCCTGCGCCCCTACTTCTCCCGGTCTTGGGCTTGGTCCTGGACCTTGTCTTGACCGCAGTCTTGGAGGCCTCGCATGGTGAGCGCCGCCGTCCGTCGCAAGCCCGCTTGCCTGCACGCGGCGTGGTGCGCGGGCCGGCTTTGGTTGTGGGCCGAGGCGGCGCCGGACCGCGAGGGCGAGTCGGCAGCGTGGCTGGCCGACGCCGGGCTGATCGATCGCGTCGTGGCGGCGCTTGGTTCGAAGGTACGCGAGCACGCCCGGGGAGGCGAGATCGAGCTCCGGCTTCCGCGGGGCGGGCGGGTGCCAAGCCCGACAATGGCGCGCGCGGCTGGCGTTGTCGACCGCGCCGATGGCGATCCTCCCGAGATGGGCTTCGAGGTGGTGAAGGTCCCGGGCGTGAGCTTCTCGCCCGAGCAGGTTGCCATGGTGCTCGATGCGCTCAACGACCTGGCTAGCGGGGAGTCCGAGGAGGCCCTGGGTGAGGGGCGCTTCGAGCTGCGCAACGATGGCCAGGCCGGGCCGGTGGGCGTGCTGGTGGCCTCGACGCTGCGGCACTTCATCGTGTCGCTGAGCCTGGTGCGGCAGCTCGTGATCCAGCAGCGGTTCGTGCCCAGCCTTCGGCAGCACCCCGATGGGCGGCTGCTGGGGAGCTGGCAGCCGTGGCTGGCCGACGAGCACACGGCGCGCGTGACCAGCGACCTGCTGCGCGCGATGCCGCTGGCGTGCAGCGCGGGCGTCGATGACCTGGAGCACGACCCGTGGCTGGTGCTCAGCGACTTCCTGACGCTGGTGCTCGACGCGCAGGCCCGGGCGGCGTTCGATCGCGAGAGATTGGCCGAGGCGGTCGAGGGCAAGGAGCACGACACGCACGTGGCATGGCTGCGCGGCCTGCTCGACGGCGACGTGGAGTCTGGCATCAAGCCCGCCGAGCGCACCGACGCGGCCCGGGGCGTGCGACGCTGGCTGGCGCGGCTCGAAGAACGCGGCGCCAGTGCGCTGTGGCGGCTGTGCCTGAAGCTGCACGAGCCGGTGAACACCGACGACCTGCCCGACCTGCAACCGCCGCCTGGCGATACGCGGTGGGCGCTGACGTTCCACCTGCGGGCCGTGGGCACCGAGAATGTCGAGGTCGACGCCGACGAGGTGTGGAGCCTGACCGGCCGGGGCGTGACGGTCGAGGGCCGCCAGCTCGACGATCCGCAGCAGCTCCTGCTCAGCGAGCTGGGGCGCGCGTCGCGTTTGTACGACAAGCTCGAGGCTGCGCTGCGGCAGAGCGAGCCGACGCAGCTCGAGCTGAACACCAAGCAGGCGTACCAGTTCCTGCGCGACACGGCGCCGGTGCTGGGCGAGCAGGGCATCACCGTCGTCGCGCCGCCGTGGTGGGATTCGCCGAGTATTCGCGTGGGCGCGACGCTGCGGCTGGACAGCGACCCGCTGGAGAGCCTGCAGGGCGACGCCGAGGGTTGGGGCGCCGTGCCGGATGGCGACGCAGGACCACCCGGCTCGCCGCACGCGCACAAGAGCCAGCTCGGCTTGCAAACGCTGGTGCGCTACTCGTGGGAGATCTCGCTTGGCGGATTGAAGCTGACCCTGGCCGAGTTCGAGAAGCTGGCCCAGGACGGGTCGGCCCCGCTTGTGCGCGTGGGCGGGCAGTGGGCCGAGGTTCGGGCCGAGGACGTCAAGGCGGCCACGCGGTTCATCCGCGAGCATCCCGGCGGCGAGATGACCGTGCTCGAGGCCATCCGCATGGCCCATGGCTCGATGGACGAGGAGGGCGCGGCCCTGCCCATCATGGGCATCGAGACCAGCGGCTGGCTGGGGGCCGTGTTTGGATCGAGCGACCAGAGCCAGAGCCTGCCCGAGGTGCAGGCCCCGCCGACGTTCAAGGGCGAGCTTCGGCCGTACCAGCTTCGCGGCGTCGCGTGGATGAGCTTCCTGGAGCGGTTCGGCTTCGGGGCGTGCCTGGCCGACGACATGGGCCTGGGCAAGACGATCCAGGTGCTGGCGCTCTTGGCGCGAGAGCGCTACCTGCACAGCCAGGGGCCGTACGCCCAGGCGCCCGTGCCGCCGACGCTGGCGATCGTGCCGATGAGCGTGCTGGGCAACTGGGAGCACGAGGCGCGCAAGTTCTGCCCGACGCTCAAGGTCATGGTGCACCACGGCGCCGAGCGCCTGCAGGAGGACGCGTTCATCACCAAGGCCGGCGACACCGACGTGGTGCTGACGACCTACGCGCTGGCCCACCGCGACCACGACCTCTTGACGCGCATGCCCTGGCGGCGCATCGTGCTCGACGAGGCCCAGAACATCAAGAACCCCGCGGCCAAGCAGGCCCAGAGCGTGCGGCAGTTGCAGGCCGACCACCGCCTGACGCTGACGGGTACGCCCGTGGAGAACCGGCTCAGCGAGCTCTGGTCGATCATCGACTTCTGCAATCCCGGCTATCTCGGCACCATCGGCAACTTCCGGCGTCGCTTCAGCCTGCCCATCGAGCGCTACAGCGACAAGAGCCGGCGCGAGCAGCTCCGGCGATTGGTCCGGCCGTTCATCCTGCGGCGACTCAAGACCGACGAGGGCGTGGCGGGCGACCTGCCCGAGAAGGTCGAGAGCCGCGAGTACTGCCACCTGACCAGCGAGCAGGCGGCGCTGTACGAGGCGACGGTCAACACGATGCTGCGCGACATCGACCGCGTGGAGGGCATGCACCGCCGCGGCATGGTGCTCAGCACGCTCATCCGCCTCAAGCAGATCTGCAACCACCCGGCCCAGCTCTTGAAGGACCACGACTTCGGCCAGCCGGGCGCGCCCGACGCCACGCGCAGCGGCAAGTGCGTGCGGCTGGTCGAGATGCTCCAGGAGGTGCTTGCCTCCAACGAACAGGCCCTGCTGTTCACCCAGTTCCGCCAGATGGGCAAGCTGCTCGTCGCGCTCCTGCAACAGGAACTGGGAAGGCCCGTGCTGTTCCTGCACGGCGGGACGACGCAGAAGCAGCGGCAGGAACTCATCAACAAGTTCCAGAAGGCCGACGGCACGGCGCCGCTGCTGATATTGAGCCTCAAGGCCGGCGGCGTGGGCCTGAACCTGACCGCGGCGACGCACGTCTTCCACTTCGATCGCTGGTGGAACCCGGCGGTGGAGAACCAGGCGACCGACCGTGCTTATCGAATCGGCCAGACGCGGAGGGTGCAGGTGCACAAGTTCGTCGTGCGCGGCACGCTGGAGGAGCGCATCGACGCCATGATCGAGCAGAAGACCGAGCTGGCCGAGCAGATCGTCGGCGCGGGCGAGCGCTGGCTGACCGAGCTTGACACCGGCCAGCTCCGCGACCTGCTGACGCTGCGCGGCGACGCGGTGGACGATGACGAAGAGGTGGCGTGATGGCCGACGATCGCCCCAGCGACAACACGCCCGAGCCCAAGCCCGACGCGAAGCTTCAGAAGGCCGACAAGCCCAGGAAGGCCGACAAGATCGCCGCCGACGCCTCGGGCGAATCCAGGCCCGACACGACCGAGCAGGACGTGCAGGCGCTGCGCGACAGCCTGACCAGGCCCAACGCGCCCCTGCGCCCCCACCCCCGGCCGCTTCCCACCAAGCCGCGGCGCGTGTCGGGGGGGGTCCGCCTGAAGCGCAAGGAGGGCGAGGAGCCCGCCAGCGTGCCCGAGCGTCGGCTGATGCGCCTCATCGAGCTGAGCGCCGGGCCGAGCGCCATCGAGGAGGGCGCCGAGTACGCCCGCCTGGGCCAGACGCGCACGCTCGTGGTCGAGCCCGGGCTGGTGCGCGCATCGGTGCAGGGCCGGCGCACGCGGGCCTACGACGTGCAGCTGCACGTGGAGGCCTTCACCGCCGAGCAGTGGGACACCATCGCCGACCAGCTCAACGAGAGCCCGCACATCGCCGCCGAGGTGCTGGGCGGGCGGCTGCCCCAGGACGTCGAGGAGGTCTTCCGCCCGCTTGGCCTCAGCCTGCTGCCCGCCTCGCCCGACGCGATCCGGATCACCACCACCTGCCCGGACACGCCCCATGGCATGGTCGAGGCCGGGGGCGAGCAGGCCGGCTGGGCCAAGCACGCCTGCTGCGTGGTCATGCTGCTGGCCGAGCGGATCGCCGCCGACCCCTCGGTGGCCTTCCGGCTGCGCGGCCTGCCCGACGGCGAGCTGGCCGAGCGCATGAGCCACCGCCGCCTGCTCAGCGCGGGCGGGGCCAACCCCCGGCCGATCTACCAGCCCAGGGTCGAGGGCGCCAGCGACGCGGCCCTGCCCGACGCCGAGGCGATGATGGAGCGCTTCTGGGAGAGCCCCACCGACCTGGACGCGCTCGACCTTGCCATCGAGCCCCCGCCCGTGCCCACGCCCATGCTGCGCCGCCTGGGCCCCAGCCCCTTCGAGGACGCCAAGTTCCCGCTGGTGGGCCTCTTGGCCACCTGCTACGAGGTCGCGCGCGAGCGGCTCTTGAAGGAAGAGTCGGGCGAGATCGAGCCGGGGTCCGAGCCAGAGCCGGCCGAGGAGGAATCGTCCGCCGACGAAGCGCCGGCCGACGAGCCCGCGCGCCGGCCCAAGACCGCCGAGGAACGCGCCGCGGCGATCCGGGCGAAGATGATGGGCAAGGCCAACCGGCGGAAGTAGGCCGGGCACACGCGAAGGGGGCCTCGGATGCATGCGTGCCGGTGGTTGCTGCTGGTCCTGCTGGTGCTGACCGTCGGCGGATGCGCCTCGCCGCCGTTCGCCGCCCTGCCCGCGCCCGTGCGTCTGTACGCCATGCCGGTCGGACCGGACGAGCGCGACGATGATCGCTTCATCACCGCCCACGCGCAGGCGGTGGTCCACGGGAGGCGTGCCCTGACCGTCGCGCACGCCTTCCAGGGCACGCTGTACGGCCCCCGCGCGACGTCCATCACGCTTCCCGAGGGCCCGATGCCCGTCGTGGTCGCGGGCATGGGCGCCCATCCCGATGTTCAGCAGCCCGAGGATGGGATCGAGGTCACCCAGCAGGAACTCAACAACAGCGTCCAGGACTGGCTGGCCTTCGAGGCCGAGCGGCCGCTCGATCACCCCACCGGCGTTCGCTGGCGCATCTCGGCGAACGAGCCGGCCTTCGGCGAGCTGCTGCACGCGGTGCGGTACAAGGGCCGCGGCCGGGGCTTCCAGCGCGTGCCCTTCCGCCGCGAGAACGCAGGCTTTCGCGGCATGGACACGCCCGAGGGCCTGTACTTCGCGCGGCGCACGGGCGCCATCGACATGCGCGGCTGGTCGGGCTCGTTCGTCGGCCGGCGCGTGGGCGACGCCTGGGAGCTGGTGGGCATCCTCGTGGGCAGCTTCGACGTCGACGGCGACGAGCGCAACGGCCGCGAAGTCGCCATCATCATCCGCCCGCCCGAGGCCGCCCTGCGCTGGCTGCTGGGCGAGGACGTCGCGCTGCCGGGCGCGCTGCCGGGCGCGGATCCCTGACCACCACCGCCGGCCGGGGCCTACGCCGCCCGCCCCGGCGCCAGCTCCACCACCCGCGCCACCTGGCCGCACCCGAACCGCGCCCCCACCGCCATCGACCACGGGCTCACGCTCGCCGGCCCGAACGGGCCCTTGCGGCCCGGCCGCATCGCGCGGGCGCGGTAGCGCACTTCTAATACGCCAGAGGGCGGGCACTCGTCGACCCAGGTCTTGCCCGTGCCGCAGGCGACGGTGGCCCACGGGCCCTCGCGCCGGTCCAGCCCGACCACCTGCCGCTGGATCTCGTAGAGCACGCCCTCGCCGCGCCCCTTGAAGCGCACCTCGATCGACCCGCCGGTTTGCAGGTTCGCCTCGCTCGCGCTGGGGGCCGTGGGGATGGGCCGGGGCCCGGGTCGGGCCGGGGGCGTCAGGCGGGCGCGGACCCAGACGCTCGCGTCCCTGGTGTACCTGGCGAAGCCGTCGATGCGGGTGACCAGGGCGCCGTAGGACCCGCGTGCCCGCTTCATGGCGATGCGTCGCTTCTCGTTCGCCGCCGGGGCGGCCGATTCGAGCCGGCGGTACTCCTCGGCCGCGGCGGTCGCCTCGGCCACCAGGTCCTGGAGGGCCTGGGCGTCGCCGGGGCTCAGCCCCAGGCTGGCGTCGCCCTGCTCCTTCCAGCGGCTGGCGTGCAATCGGGCCTTGAGCAGGAACTGCGAATCGATGCGTGGGGCGCGGCGGGCCATAGTCGTGTCCTTTCTTGAGCTCCGCCGTGCGGCGGGATGGGTCCAGGAAGTCATCGGCCGATCGAGAGGGGGACTTCATACGAAACCGCGCGGGGCCCGGAGACGGCCGCCGCGAGCGCAGAATCTGCGCTCTTTGGGGCGTTGCCGGGCGGCTTTGGGGCAGAATCGGGCGTCTTTGGGGCGCGTGTTCGTGTCATTGCCGTGATGACACGGACTTCTGGGGATTTGAGGCGGGTTTCTGGGGTGGGGACGGGGGTGTCTGAGGTAGTGGCGGCGGGTTTTGGGTGGGTGCGGCTCTGGAAGCTGGCCCCGCGCCCGCACTCTAGAGTCGATCCGACCGCGACCCGTTCTGACTCAGCAGGGGAGCCCCGACATGATCGCCGCCACGCGCTGGACCGCCGCTGCCCGCCTCCTTGTCGCCTTGCTCGTGCCTGGGGCGCTCGGGCTCATCGTGCCCGCGGCGGCCGGCGCTCAGGAGCACGATCCAGAGGCGGCGGCGCCCGCGACGACCGTGGCGACCACGATCACCGCCCACAACCGGGCCGATGCGCCCGTCGAGCTCTGGGCCGGGCGCGTGTTCCTGGGCCGGGTCGAGCCGGGTGGGGCGATCGTGCGTTCGGCGGCCATCGAGCGGCGCGCGGGCGATGGGGCCTTGGCGATCATCGGCATCGATCGCTCGGAGGCCGACCAAGACCCGCCGGCGGAAGGGAACGAGGCGGCGGGCGTGGTGTATCGCGCGGGCGTGATCGTCCTGCCGGGCGACTTCGCGGCGTCCGAGGAGCTGTTCGTCGTGTGGGGCGGCATCGATCCGCCTAAGGGCGGGACGCCACGCGTCCTGGATGATCCGGGCGAGCACGCCCACCGCGTGCTGCACCGGGAGCTGTGGCAAGCGGCCGAGGGCCACACCGCCGGCGCGCCGCTGCCATCGGCGGCCGGCCGCATCGGGACGACGCTGGGCGGAGCGCGCGTGATGGGCGGCGTGCTGGCCGTGCACCGCACGCCGCGCGACGAGGCGGATGCGCAGGACGGCCGCGACAGCTACGCCACCAACCCGGTGGGCATGCTCTTCGTCCGCATCCCCGCGGGTAGCTTCCAGCCGGGCACGTTCCAGCGCGGCTCGGCCCGCCCGACCGTGACACTCACGCGTGACTATTACATGTCGGTCACCGAGACCACCAACGCGCACATGGCCCTCGCGCTCGACGGTCGCGCCATCGGCGGCGCGGCGGCCGACCTGCCGGCGCTCAAGCTGACCTGGGATCGGGCGATGGAATGGTGCACGGCGATGGACGCCATGGGCGAAGCAGCCGGAATGGACGGCTGGACGCACACGCTGCCCACCGAGGCGCAGTGGGAGCGGGCCTGCCAGGCGGGCAAGCTGCAACCGTTCTCGCCGGCGGGCCAGCCCGAACACCGCGTGATGTGGTGGACCAGGACCTCCGGCGAGCGTCCCCAACCGGTCGCCCAACTGCTGCCCAACGACTTTGGCCTCTTCGACATGCACGGCAACGCGATGGAGTGGGGCCGAGACTGGGCGTCCATGCGCGAGCCGATGAGCGGCGTGGACCCCGCCGGCGTGGGCGAGGACCTGGCGACCCGGACCTGGGGCAGCAACGAGCCCGAACGCGTGCGGCGCGGGGGGGCCTTCAACACCAACAGCGGCCACTGCACGTGCGGCCTGCGCGACAGCGGCATCCCCGGGCTGGCGATGCCCTTCCAGGGTTTCCGCCCGGTGCTCGAACGCGAGTGAGCGGGCACGGAAGGGAAAGAACTCCGCACGCGTGGGCCATTTCGCCTTGCATCGCGGGGCGATTTCGGCGACGATGGCGCTGAGGGGCTTTCAGGAAGGAGGCGGGCATGCGAGCGAGCATTTGGACACTGGCGATCGTGGCGGCGGGGCTGGGGCTGTTCGTCGCTCTGGCGGGGTCGACGGGACGCACGGGCGGCCCGGTGCAAGGACGGGCAGCGGGACAGGAGGCCGTGCCCAGGCCGCCCGCCAGGCCCGACGCCAGGGTGACGCAGGTCGAGGTCGTGGTGCGTCGTGTGGTGCCCGAGACGAGCACGTACCTGATGGGGAATGAACTTGTCTTTGTCACGCGGGACGAGGCGGCCATGCTCAAAGATTTACGAGTTGACGGCTACGAATCATTTGGGAAGGCCGACAGCCACAGCGTGTGGATCACGCTTGTGAACCACACCGACACCGGCTATCTGCTCTCGGAGTTTGATGTCCATCAGTTGGCATGTGCCATCGCGTACGCCGATTCCGATGGGCGAGCGTGGCGCACGCAATGGACCGTGCTCGATACTCACGCCGCGTACGACGGGGCATTCACCATCCCGCTCGCCCCGCGAGGCCGGCGAGAGACGGTGCTCCCGGTTTCGTTCATGCGTTTCGACCCGCCCGAGGATCCGCAGCGCCCGGGACGCGACCTCGCGTTCCCGCCGACGCTGCGGTACCGCATCAAGCTGATGGAGGTGCGGGCCCGGCCGATCGTCGACGGGCATCTGGGTGCGCCGGTCTAGCTAAGGATCGATGGGAGCGGAACGTGGGAGGTGAGCTTCGACGTGCCGATGTAAGTTCGTCAACGGGGCATAAAGGAAGCGACCATGCGAGCGAGCGTGTGGACATTGGCGATCGTGGTGGCAGGGCTTGGGCTCGCGGTCGCGCTGGCGGGGTGGATGGGGGGCGGTGGCCACCCAGAGCGGGGACCGGTGGCCGGGCAGGAGGCCGAGGGCGCGCGTCACGCCGACGCGGACGCCGCGCCGGTGGGCGCAGACGTCGAACTGGTCATCCATCGCGTCGTGCCGCGCACGCACACGTTCGAGTTGGGCGGGCAGTGGATCGTCGCGACACGCGAGGAGGCGGCGATGCTCGAAGGCGGGCACGTGGGCGGGCAGGAACTCAAGGGCTCGCTTGTCGGTCCACGCGTCTGGTTCACGCTCATCAACCGTACAGATTCTGGCTACCTGATCTCCGACCGGACGCTGCGGGTGATGCTCGAGGGACGCGTGGACATCACCGATGGCAAGGGCCAGCACTACGGCCTGCACCCAACGGGCCTCATCAGTTGGGCCAACGAAGAAGTCTTCAGCGTCCCGCTGGCCGCCGGCGGCCGCCGCGAGATGGTGATGGGCGTGGGCCTCACGCGCCTTCAACGCCAGGACGAGCCCACACCATTGGAGGAGCCCGACGCCGAAGCGAACGCCCTCCTCGAGGTGGAATCGCTGTCGTATGGCATCACCCAACGCTGCGAGTTGCTGGCACGCCCCATCGCGGGCGGTGTGCTCGGCGAGCCGGTCCGGCTCCGCGTGCTCGGCAGCGGCACGTGCGAGGTCAGTTTCGACGGGCCGATGTAAGAACCGTCACGCCCCCTCTTCTTCCCTCTGTGCCACCGTGCCTCTGTGGTTGTCTTCCCTTCCCCTTGCAACGCCCACGCCGCCACCGGCGCACCCGTCTGCCGTGCGTGCGACTCGTGGAGCACCGCCGGGCCGCCGGATCGGCCTAGCGTCGGGCGACCCTGGTTGCAGGAGGACCCGGGGCCCGAGCCCTCGAGTAACCCCGAGCCAGACCGCGCCGGCGTGCGCGGCGGCGTCCGGATGGCCTTGCTCGTGGCCGGGGCGTTGCTGGTGCTGGTGGCCGCCGGGCTCGGGCTGGTCCTGCTGTCCAGCGAGCCGCCCGGCGAGGGTGGGCGGTCCGCCGCGGCCGGGCCCGGTTCGCCGGCGGCGCCGCCGGCCCCGTTGTACCCTTCCGTTGCCGCGGCCAGCCCCACCACGCCCGTCGCCGGGGCCACACGCACGATCGTGGCCCACAACCGCGCCGGCTGGCCGGTGGAGCTGTGGGCCGGGGGCGACTTCCTCGGGCGGATCGAGCCCGGCACGGTCGCGCGGATCGATGCGGGCGCCATCGAGCACCCGCCAGCGGCCGGCCTGGCCATCACCGCCGTGTCGCACGAGAAACGCAGCGAAGCCGAAGGGGACGACGCGCCCGGGCAGCCGGACGCCTGGGTGCTGCGATCGATCGTGCTGCCCGACGCACTGGCCTCGGTGGGCGAGCTGACGGTGGTCGTCGGCGGCATCGAACCCATCGACGCGGCCACGCCGGTGGCGCTGGACGATCCGGGCGAGCCGCGGTGGCGCGGGCTGTTCGCCCTGCGCGAGCGCCACCTGGCCGGCCAGCGGCCGGGCGCCCCGCTGCCGGCCGAGGCGCTGATGCACGGGCGGTACTGGGGCGGGCTCGAAGGGTCGGGTTGGGAAGGGGGCGAGGGCCTGCCCGCCGGTCGCATCGAAGGCGGCGTCATGGCCGTGCACGGGCCGCGCGACGACGCGCGGGGGCGCGATCGCTACGTCGTCAACAGCCTGGGCATGCTGCTGGTGCGCATCCCGGCGGGGCGCTTCCAGCCCGGCGAGTTCCAGGCGGGCTCGCCGCGCCCGACCGTGACGCTCACGCGCGCGTATTACATGTCCGTCACCGAGGCGACCAACACGCACGTGGCCCGGGTGGAGCACGCCGGCCACCGGACGGGATCGCTCAAGGGTTTTTCGGATCTGCCGGCGCTGCGCATCCTCTGGGACCAGGCCGACGCGTGGTGCCGGTCGCTCACGGCGATGGAGGCGGCGCGCGGCCAGGCCCTGGACGGCTGGGCGTACGACCTGCCCACCGAGGCCCAGTGGGAGCGGGCCTGCCAGGCGGGCCGCCTGCAACCGTTCTCTCCGGCGGGCCAGCCGGCCGACAAGATCATGTGGTGGTTCGAGAACTCCGGCCAGCAGCCCCAGCCCGTGGCACAGCTCCTGCCCAACGACTTCGGGCTCTTCGACATGCACGGCAACGCGATCGAGTGGGGCCGCGACTGGGCATACATGCTCCAACCCGTCAGCGGCGTGGACCCCACCGGCGTGACGAGGGAGCGAGCGATCCGCGGCTGGGGCAGCAACGAGCCCGAGCGCGTGCGGCGCGGGGGCGCGTTCGACAGCCGCGACCATCGCTGCTCCTGCGGCAAGCGCGACAGCGGCCCCCCCGGCCTGGCCATGCACTTCCAGGGCTTCCGGCCGGTGCTGGTGCGCGAATAATCCGGGCACGCCGCCCGTGGTTCTCAGTTCGCCGTCGTCGAAGTCGCGGACGAGCCCGCCTTGCCCGGCGACGCCATCAGCACGATGCCCGCGGCGATGAAGGCGATGGCGATGCCCTTGCGCAGCGTGAGCGGCTCGCCCAGCATGAGGGCCCCGAAGAAGACCGCCGTGACCGGGGCGACGGCGAAGGCGATGGGCTTGACCACCGAGACCTGGCCCAGGCTGAGGGCGGCATAGAAGAAGACCAGCGCGAGGGCGGCGGCCAGCAGGCCGGAACCCAGCAGCAGCCGCAGCCAGTTGGCCGTCGACAGGTTCGCGCGCCAGCCGGGGACCTCGCTGGTGACGAGCCCCAAGTGCGCGGCGGCGAGGTAGGCCAGGGCGATCAGGGGCAGGGCGACCATCGTGCGCACGAGCAGGGCGGCGAAGGGGCCGATCTCTTTGGAGTGCAGCACCTGGCGGGTGAAGACCTCGCCGATGCCCCAGCACAGGCCCGCGGCGACGGCCAGGAGGATGGCGAGGGTGGCCGGCGCGAAGGGGAGCTTCATGGTGCAAGCGTATTGGCGTGCGCGCCGGGTAGCATTGGCCCCGCTCTCGTCCTTGGCCCTTGTGGAGGCCCGCCGTGCCGTATCGCGTTGGTTCGTCGCACACCTCGCCCCTCCGCGCGGGCATGGCGATGGCGGGCGGCACGGGGCTGGCGGCGATCGCGGGCTACGTCGACGCCGTGCTGGTCGCGGTGGCCGGGCGGACGGTGACGCACGTGACCGGCTCGGTGGCGGCGCTGGGGGCGGAGGTCTCGGGCCAGGCGTGGCGGGCCGCGGGCGCGACGCTGGCGGTGGTGGCGGCGTTCGTGCTGGGCGCGTGCGTGTGCGGCATCGTGATCCACGGGCGGTCGCTCAAGCTCGGCCGGCGGTACGGGCTGGTGCTGCTGGTCGAGGGCGGGCTGCTGGCGGGCGCGGCCGTGGCGGCCGACGCCAGCGTGCTCCTGGCCGCGTCGCTGGCGGCGATGGCGGCGGGGCTGCAGAACGCGATGGCGTCGACGTACATGGGGTTGATCGTGCGGACCACGCACATGACGGGCATCGCCACGGATCTTGGTTTTCTGCTCGGGGCTCGGCTGCGGGGCCAGCGGGTGGAGCCGTGGCGGTTCGGGCTGCTGGTGCTGCTGCTGGCGGGGTTCCTGGCGGGCGTGATGCTCGGCGCGCCGATGGCGGTGCGCTTCGGGGCCGACGCGCTCTGGCCCGCGGCCGGGCTGGTGGCGCTGGCGGGCGGCGGGTACTACGCGTGGCGGGCGCGGTCGGGCAGTTGAAGCAGGTCCGCGGCGGAGATGCTTGCAAGCGACGCGGCCCCCAGCGCCACGCGCGGGTCGTGCTGCACCGGCCCCACCCCCACCACCCGCATGCCCGCGTCGAGCGCCGCTGCCACGCCGGCGGGGGCGTCCTCGACGACGACGCAGCGCGCGGGCTCGACTTGTAACTTCGCGGCCGCCAGCAGGAAGCACTGCGGGTCGGGCTTGGCTTTGGGGGCGTCGTGGCCGTCGATGATGGCGTCGAGATCGTTTGTAAGGTCGACGCGTTCGAGGACGAGCCTCGCGTTGCGGCTGGCCGAGGCGGCGGCGAGGCGGAAGCCCGCGTCGCGGAGTTGCGTGAGCAGCTCGCGCACGCCCGGCAGCGCGTCGGCGGGGGTCATGGCGTTGACCTCGTCGAGGAACGCCGCGTTCTTGCGCGCCATGAGGGCGGCGCGCTGCTCGGGCGTGTAGCGCTCGACCGCATCGCCGAGCACCAGCTCGAGCGACTTCTCGCGGCTGACGCCGCGGAGCTGGTCGGGCAGGTGATCGGGGAAGGGCAGGCCCTGCTGCTCTGCCAAGGCCCGCCACGACCGCTCGTGCATCGCGTCGGTGTGCACGAGCACGCCGTCGACGTCGAAGATGACGGCATTTGTTGTCGGCCTGGTCGTCACTTCTCGTCGACCATGCCCCGAAGCTCGCGGAGCAGGTCGAAGGCGTCCAGCGGGGTGAGCTGCTCGATCTTGACCTCGGCGAGCTTGTCGATGGCCGGATGCGGATCGGTCTTCGCGAACAGGGGCATCTGGGGTTCGTGCTTCTGCTTCATCGGCGCCGGCGCGCCGTCCTCGCGCACGGAGAGCGACGCCAGCACCTCGGCGGCGCGCTTGACGACTTCGGGCGGGATGCCCGCCAGCCGCGCGACCTGCACGCCGTAGCTGCGATCGGCCCGGCCCGGCTCGACGTAGTGCAGGAAGACGACCTCGTCGCCCACCTCTCGGACTCGCACGGCGAGGTTGCGGACCTGGCCCGCGCGTTCTTCTTCCAGGGTCGTCAGCTCGTGGTAGTGCGTGGCGAAGAGCGTGCGCGGGCCGGGATGCTTGGCGTCGCCCGCGAGGCGCTCGGCGATGGCGCGGGCCAGGCTGAGGCCATCGAGCGTGCTGGTGCCGCGGCCGATCTCGTCGAGGACGACGACCGAACGCTCGGTCGCGTTGTTGAGGATGGCGGCGGTCTCGGCCATCTCCACCATGAACGTGCTCTGGCCGTCGTGCAACGCGTCGTCGGCGCCCACGCGGGTGAAGACGCGATCGGCCAGGCCGATGCGGGCGGACTCCGCCGGAACAAAGCTGCCCGCGTGGGCCAGGATGACTAATAACGCGGCGGTGCGGATGTACGTGCTCTTGCCGGCCATGTTGGGGCCGGTGATGATGGCCAGGCGGGCGTACTCGTTCAGAGCAACATCGTTGGGGACCAGCCGATCGGCGAGCGTGCGCTCCAGCACGGGGTGGCGCGCGGCGTCGAGCTCGAGGTTGGCCTCCTCGACCATCTCGGGGCGCACCCAGCCGCGCTTGCGCGCCAGCGCGGCGAAGCAGGAGAGGGCGTCGAGCGCGCCGATCGCCTCGGCGGCTTGCGCAATCGCGTCGAGCTGATCGCGGGCCTTGAGGCATAACTGGTCGAAGATCACCTTCTCACGCTCGAGCGCCCGGGCCTCGGCGGTCTGCACGCGATGCTCGAAGTGGCGCAGCTCGTCGTTGACGTAGCGTTCGGCGTTCTTCAGGGTCTGCTTGCGGCTGAGGCCGGCGCTGATCAGCGCCTCGCCGTGCTCCTTCGCCTGCGCGGCGGTGAGCTCGATGTAGTAGCCGAAGACCTTGTTGAACCCCACGCGGATGGCGGGGATGCCCAGTTCGCTCGCGAGCCGCTGCTGGAAGTCGGCCAGCCACTGCCCGGCGTCGTGCTGGAGGCTCCGCGCCTCGTCGAGCTCGGGGTCGATGCCGTCGTTGATCAGCCCGCCGTCGGTCAGGCGGGCGGGCGGGCGCTCGCAGCAGGTCGAGGTGATGTCGCCCGCCAGTGGCGAGAGGTCGTCGAGCAGCTCGTGCAGCTCGCCCGCGCGGCCCGCCAGGGCGGGCGTGTGGCGGCACGCCTCGACAAGCACGGGGATGGCAGCGAGGGACTGGCCCAGGCCGACGAGATCCCGCGGGGCGGCCCGGCCCAGCGCGAGGCGGGCGGCGATGCGGGCGATGTCTTGGATTGGCTCGAGCGCGGTGCACAGCTCGCCGGCCTGCTTCGAGTCTTCGACGAGCGCGGCGACGGCGCTGTGTCGGGCGGTGATCTCCTCGAGCTTGGCCGCCGGCTCGCGCAGCCACTGGGCGACCTGGCGGCGGCCCAGCGCCGTCATGCACTGGCCGCCATTGAGCACCTCGCCCACGAGCGAGCCCTCGACGCCGCCGCGACGGATGGTGCGCTCGATCTCGAGGGCGCGCAGGCTGGTGGCGTCCAGGACCAACCGATCGCCGGGCGCGGCGCGCCTGGGCGGGCGGATGTACGAGAGCGAGGGCGCCAGGCCGTTGGTGTCGGGCGCGCCCCTTGGCGTCTGCGTCTCGCTCGCGTATCGCAGGACGGCGCCGGCGGCGATGATGGCCTTGTCGTCGTTGTCCAGGCCGAAGCCCTCGACGCTCGTGACGGAAAAGTGCGTGAGCACGGCCTCCATCGCCTCGCTCTTGCGGAAGTGCCACGCCGCGCGGTCGGTGATGGCGCAGCCGGCGCGGCCGGCGTCGATCTCGATGCGGCTACGTAATCCCGCGGGGCAGTCGTCGGCGATGAGCAGCTCGGCCACGGCAAGACGCGACAGGCAGTCGAGCATGCCGTCGAGCGGGGCCGAATCGAGCGTGAAGGCGCCGGTCGAGACGTCCAGCGCAGCGATCGACACGCCCTCGCCGTCCAGATACACCGCCGCGAGCGTGCCGCCAGAAGGTCGGCTCTCCAGGAGATCGTCGTCGACCAGCGTCCCGGGCGTCAGCACGCGCGTCACGGCGCGTTCGACGACGCCCTTGGCCTCCTTGGGGTCCTGCACCTGGTCGGCGATGGCCACCCGAAAACCCTTGTCGATGAGCTTGCGGAGGTAGTTGTCCAGCTGGTGGTGCGGCACGCCGGCCATGGGCTGGCCGGGGCTGCGCTCGGTGAGCGTCAGGCCGATGGCCTTGGAGACCTGGACGGCGTCCTCGTAGAAGAGCTCGTAGAAGTCGCCCATGCGGAAGAGCAGGACGCAGCCGGGGAAGCGGTCCTTGAACTCGTGGAACTGGCGCATCGCGGGCGTCAGCTTCCTGGGTTCGGCGCGGGGTTCGACGCGAGTTTGGGCGCGATCTTCCGAGGGCGAGTTGGCGGTCTTCAGGTCGGCCACGAGCAGAGCGTAGAAGCGTCAGCGGCCGCCAGAATCGGCCTCGCCCCTGGGCTTGCCCAGCAGCATCCGCTTGATGGCGTCGCTGACGTGGTGGCCCCCCGCGTCGCGGCCATGCCCCTCCACGCCCCAGGCCGTCAGCACGCCGAAGCCAAGCCCCACGTCGATGAGCAGCCAGGCGATGAGTTCGGGGCTGTAGCGGGCGGTGACCTTGTGGGCGGCCTGCCCGTTCTCGATCTCCTTCATGAGGAAGGCGTGGACCGTGTCCATGTGCTCGCGCAGGGCGCCCGCGATCCCGGCGTCGCCCACCTCGGTGATGGCCTGGAGGATCACGCGGTAGGCGTCGCTGAACCTGGGGTGCACCATCGGGTTGCCGTCCACCAGCGTCGAGAGCCGCTCGGCGGGCGTGGTGGCCCTGGCCAGCTGCTCTTCCCAGAAGGCGATGGTCTCCTCGCTCGTGCGGCGGACCAGGGCGATGAACAGGTCGCGCTTGGAGCCGAAGTGGCGGTAGATGATCGGCTCGGTGACGCCCGCGGCCTTGGCAAGCTGGCTGGTGGTCGCGCGGGCGTAGCCGTGCTCGGCGAAGAGCTCGGCGGCGGTCTCGAGAAGCTGGGCGCGGCGGGCGGCCGCTGGCAACCTGGGCAAGGTCGGCCTCCATCGGGGCAACGAGAGGGGGCCAGTGGGGAGAACCGGCGTGGTCCTTTATGTTAGCCCTGACTAGGACGCCCCGCGTGGCGGCGCGGGCTGGTCGGGCCTCGGGGCCGGGGGTACAGGGTCGTAGCCGCCCCTCACAAACGGCTGGCAGCGCATCAGCCGCCAGAGGGTCAGGCGCGTGCCCTTGATCGGGCCTTGAGTGTGGTAGGCGTCCAGGGCATAGCAACTGCACGTGGGCTCGAAGCGGCACTGGCCGCCCAGGAACGGGCTGAGCGTGAGGCGGTAGAGGCGGATGGGCAGCGTAAAGGGGGCGATGGCCGCCCGGCGCAGGGGCGTGGCGAGCCAGGGGCGGGGGCCGTCATGGTCCGGGGCGTGCATTGCCTGATTGTTGGGGCTGGTGGCCTCTCGCGAGCCGCTTGGCCCAGACGTGGTGGCACGCTGCGGCCAATTCCAACAGCAGCCGCTGGTACTCGGCGGTGGGCAGGGGCTGGTGGGGTCGCACCTGCACGATGAGGTCATAGCGCCCGGTTTGTCTCGACTCGGAGCCCCCCGCTTCCCACGCCGGCAGCTCGTGCTGGACGTGGCGGAAGGCCTCCCTTATCGCCCGCTTCACGGCCACGCGGTCGTGGGCCTTGCCGACCTTCCTGCCCACGCTCAGCCCCAGCCGGGCGTCGGGGCGGGGGTTGGGCAGGGCGTGGACGGTCAGCGGCCCCGCGCTCTTGCGGCAGCGGGCGGCGTAGACCGCCTGGAACTCGCGCGCGTGGGTGAGGCGGTGTCGGGGGCGGAAGGTAAGGGGTTTGCTGGGCACGAGTATCCGCTCATGGTAGAGCCGCTGGGCACGCCCGACACTCCGCATCGGCGGCCGATCCCAGGAGGCCGATGGCGAAACCGCCGGTGCTCCCGGTCGTAAAGTCCACTAGCTACGCACCATGGTCCGGTCTGGCGAACCTTGGGGGTCCAGTGCCAACGTACCTTTCCCGCGTCGTTGCCGTCGGTTTCTCCGCCGCCGTGTTCTCGCCGGCGTGCGTCGTGGCGCAGGACGATCCGCCAGAGCCGCAGCCCCCCGCACCAACCGCCTGGCTCGACGAGCACGCGGTCCGCTTCGATCGCGCAACCGTCCAGAACGGCGACACGTTCGAGGACCTCGAGCCGCTCGTCGAGATCATCGGCGATGCGCGTGTGGTGTTCCTGGGCGAGCAATCCCACGGGGACGGCGCGGCGTTCGAGGCCAAGACCCGCATGATCGCCTTCCTGCACGAGCGGATGGGCTTCGACGTGCTGTGCTTCGAGAGCGGGATGCTCGAGTGCGAAGTGGCCTGGGAACAGATCCAAGCCGGCGGCGACGTGCGCGAGGCAATCGCGTCGGCGGTCTTCCCCATCTGGACCGACAGCCAGCAGTTCGACCCGCTCGTGCAATACATCGCACAGCGAGCCAAGACCGATCGGCCCCTCGAGATCGCCGGCTACGACTGCCAGCTCACCGGCTCGGCCTCGCAGGCGTGGCCTCAGGAAATCGCCACGATCCTCGCCTGGTTGCCCGAAGGAACACGGCCCGCCGGGATCGATGAACTGGTCGGCCGCGTCATCGACTACGAGGTCGTCGATCACGATCGCGATGCCTCGGCCCTGATCGACCTGGCGAAGCAACTCGAGGGCGTGGACGCACCGATCGACGCCGACCCCTTCGAGGTCTCGCGCGCCGCGCGGCTCCTCAGGAGCCTGGCGGGCGCGATTTTGGCCCGCAAGGCCCCCGACGATGGCGCCTGGATCGAGCCCTTCAACGCGCGCGACGAGGCCGGCGCCGCCAACATGCACTGGCTGGCGACGGAGCGTTATCCCGAGCGCCGCATCGTCGTGTGGCTCGCCTCGATGCACACGGCCCGCGACCACGCCGGCATCGACACGATGTCGCCCGAGCTCGACTACGCGGGGCTGCGATCGATGGGCGATCGGCTGTCGGACACGATGGATCCCGATGACCTGTTCCTGATCGCCTTCACGGCCTACCAGGGCGAGGTCGGCCTGCCGTGGCGGGACCCGTGGCCGCTGCACCCGGCCCCGGGGGGCTCGTTCGAGTCGCTGTGCGTGCGGGCCGGACTCGAAACCGCGCTCGTCCCCTTGCGGCACGAATCCTTCCCTCTGGACGACCCGTTCCTCGCGCGCCCGCTCGGCCATCAGCCGATGCGGGCCGAGTGGCCGCGGCACTTCGACGCCTTCGTGTTCCAGCGGACCATGACGCCCAGCACGCCCTACCGCACGCCCGACGAGCTCGCGGGCGATCGCGACCTCATGGGCACGCTCGACGGGGAAGCCGAGCGGTCCCGAGAGCGCCTGGCCGGCGGCAGCGCCATGGCCGACAAGGGCGACTTCAACCTCGCCTTCGATCGCTGGTTGAACGCCACCGGGCCCACCGCGGGCGAGCTTGCCGCCATGCAACAGAGCATCCGCGACTGGGGCGAGCAACACCTGGACGATCCGGCGATCGGCTGGCGCGTGCGTGTGCTGCTGGCGCACGCGGCGGGCGCCGCGGG
>JBITAF010000023.1:0-6055 GCA_044440025.1 Phycisphaerales bacterium JB060
TGCTGCTGTCGCCGGTGGCCTTGGGGCAGGACGTGCTGTTCTACAACTCGGGCGGCTTTCACACCTTCCCGCTTGGCGCTGCGCTGCGTGATCTGGAGCTGGACTACGTGGGCACGAGTAGTACTGGCGAGCTGCTCGACGAGCTGCGCACGCGAACGTGGGACCTGGTGGTCATCCGCCATGTGTTCCAGTTCCTGCCCGACGTCCAGGCCGACGTCCTGGCCGAGCTGGAGGCCCACGTGGCGCGGGGCGGGAGGCTGCACGTGCAGATGGCCGACCTGGAGCACGCGCCCGATGGGTGGTACGACCTGCTGGGGCTGGAGGGGGCGGTGGATCTGGAGCTGCCGCTGAGCCCGATTGAGTTCGCACCGCCGAAGCATCCGTCGGTGCCGGGAGGTGGCTTCCATCTGCCGGGCAATCAGACGTTCCCTCCAGACTACGGCGACGCGCTCGTCCCCGCCTTCGGTTCGACCGTGACGCAACGATTTCTTGTCGATCAGCGGCCATCGACTGTGTTGTCGCGAAGCGGTCGAATACTTGTCAACGGACAACAGTGGGACAACTGGTCTGCCAGCGGCGCTGCGGGAGGGACGATCGGAAACCAGATCCGCTGGCTTCTTCGCTGCCCCGCGGACCTGGATCTGGATGGCGAGGCGACGATCGCCGACTTCCTCGTCTTCCAGAACCTGTTCGACCGCCGCGACACCGTTGCCGACGTCGATGGCGACGGGGCGTGGACCGTGTTCGACTTCCTCGCGTTCATGAACATGTTCGAGGATGGCTGCCAGTAGCCCTGCACTGCCGGAGGGAACCCATGAGCGTACGTTTCGATCAATCGGGGAGCACGACCCAATCCCTCGAGGCGGTCTACCCGCCTCCAAACGCCACCGGTGGGCTGCGCCTGACCGGCGTGCGCATCTCGATCACACTCTGGATGAACCTCGAGAGCGACGACGTGCCTGGTGTCGGCGAGCGTGCCACCGTCTGGTGGTTCGGCGAGGCCGGCCAGCCGGGCAACCACCTCGTGCTCGAGGCCGTGCCGGGCACCACCAGCGGCTTCAATCTCCAGGCGAGCCTGGTCGGCCAGACCACGCTGGGGGCTGGGGCGGCACGGTGCGGCCGCGTGGCCACCCGCGCGGCTCGGATGGAGGGGCGATGGGCCGGGGCGATGCGGGGTAGCCCGTAGTCCCATAGAAAAACCGCTCCGGCGGCCCGCCAGGGCCGATTGTGGATAAAACGAAGGCTTTGGAGGATCCTCCAAACAGTTCTGAGGATCCTCCGAAGGCCCCGTTCCATCCTCCAAACAGTTTGGAGGATCCTCCGAAGGCCCCGTCGCGTCCTCCAAATGTTTCGGAGGATCCTCCGACGGTGTCGTCGCGTCCTCCAAAGAGTTCTGGGGATCCTCCAAACCCTTCGTCGCGTCCCCCGAACAGTTTGGAGGATGGAACGAAGCCTTCGTCCCATCCTCCGAAGGCCCCGTTCGGCCCGATGGGCGTTCGGGAAAGCCCGACTGGGCGAGTGGCGGACGGGGTGGCGGACGGGGGCGGCGATCGGTGGCGCGAGGGTCCCTCCGGGTCCTTCGCGGCCTCCGCTTTCGAGCCGCGTGCGCCGGTCGTTGGTCCGCGTGCTTACGCACGCGGCTCGGACGGAGCCTCGACCCCCAGCCGCGCGAGCGGCACGCACCCATCCGGATTGCTCGCCCCCGTCGCGTGCTCCCTCAAGTGCGCGATGAGCGCGAGCATGTCCTCGCGCGGCGGGGCGGTGAGCACGATCGGCTCGCCGGTGATGGGGTGCTCGAGGGCGAGCAACGCCGCGTGGAGCATCTGCCTTTGGATCGTCTCGCCCGCGGGAAGTTCGAACGCCCTGCCGCCGTACATGTCGTCGCCGACGATCGGCCAGCCTCGATGCGCGCAATGCACGCGGCGCTGGTGGGTGCGGCCGGTCTTGAGTTCAAGTTCTAACAAGGCGAAGTGCTGGTCGCCCACGGGGCGGTCGTGCAGGCGGTAGCGCTCGCGCACGCGGGCGATGGTCAGGCTGGGCTTGCCGAGCTGGTCGTGGCGGACGACCTGCTTCTCCCGGTAGCCCTTTTCTTTGCTGGGGTGCGGGCCAAGGGGCTCGTCGATGGCCTCGATGTCGGGGTCGAGCGCGCCCCTCGGATTACCCCGGACGATGGCCAGGTACCGCTTGTCGGTCGTGCGCTTCTCGAACTGCTGGCCGAGCTTCCAGTGGGCCTCTTCGGTCTTGGCGAAGACGATGACGCCGGTGGTGTCGCGGTCCAATCGATGCACGACGCCGGGGCGCGCGAGGTCGGCGCCGACGGGGGACAGCTCGCCATCGCTCGAATGCTGGAAGTGCCACGCGAGTGCACCGAGCATCGTGCCCGTGTTGTGGCTGCGCGCCGGGTGGACGATGATGTCCGCCCGCTTGTTGAGCACGATCAGGTGCTCGTCCTCGAACAGGACATCGATGGGGATGTCCTCGGGCTCGATGTGCCCGCTGGGGGGCGTGGGCAGCACGAGCTCGACGCGGTCGTTCAGGCGCAGCTTCGTCGACGCCCGCGCCGGCTGGCCGTTGACCATCGCCGCGCCGTCGTCGATCATCCGCTGGATCTGGCTGCGGCTCATGAAGGGGATGCGGCTGGTGAGGTATTTATCCAGGCGGTCCTTGATGTCGCGTTGGAGCGTCAGCTCGACGCGGCGGGCGTCGGCGTCGTCGGGGCCGTAGCGCTCGACGGCGGCGCGCAGGGCTTCTGGATCGATCTTGCCACCGGGATCGATCAGTGGCGGCAGCGCGTCGCCGGTCACTGGCCGGGATCTTGGGGCGGGTCGGTGGGCTCGGGCTCGGTGGGCTCGGTGGGCGTTGGCTCGGGGTCGCCCGCGGGCTCGTCGAACAGGCCACCGCCCGGCGGCGTGCCGGCGCCCTGGCCCTCTTGCTCTGCGCCGCCGGGGCCCTCGATGCCCATGCCCTCCAGATCGAGCCCCCCCAGGCCGAAGGGGTCGTCCTCGTCGCGATCCTCGGCCGCGGGGGTCTCGGGCTGGGGCAGCGCGGCGCTGGCGGGCAGGGCCACCGGCTCGGTGAGGGCGTCCAGGCTGTTCAGCCGGGCCTCGGCCAGCTCGGCCATCGCGCCGTAGCCGGCCTGCCGGTCGAGCTCGGCGGCCCGCTGGTAGTGCGTGCGCGCCCGGTCCAGCTCGCCCATGGCCTCGGCGACGGCGGCCAGGCCCATGTGGGCCCGCACGAGGTGGATGTCCGCCGGCTCGGCGTCGACCACCTGCTGGAAGGCCTGGCGGGCCTGGCCCAGGTAGCTGGTGCGCAGCTCGTCGTCGAGCAGTTCTTCTTCTGGGTACTCGCCGGTGGGCCCGGGCTGGGCCCCGATGACCACGCCGCGGCGGACGGCCGCGAGGTAGGCCTCGCCCGCGGCCATGCGGGCCACGTGGGCCACCGCGCCGATGTCGTCGTACTGGCGGGCCAGGCTCAGCAGGGTGTCGGGGCTGGTGGTGTCGCTGCTGGTGGCCAGGGAGAGCTGCACGAAGGCCTCGTCGGTCCGCTCGTCGGCCTTCTGGTTCAGCCATCGCCGGCCGCTGAAGGCCAGGGCCACCAGGGCCACGACGATCAGCGCCCGCGGGCCCCACTTGACCAAGAAGTCCCGGAACTCCTCGTTGATCCGCGAGTCCTCGAGCCCGGCCTTGTCCTTCATCTGTCCCTGGCGTTCGTCCATGGGACAAGCGTAGGGGGGGATGGCTCAGGGGGCCGGCCGCCAGAACGCCCAGGCCCCGGCGTGGGCCAGGGCCACGTCGCCGACCAGACGCTGGCGGATGAGGCGGGATAGGGATGCCAGGCCCCGACCATCGACGGTGGAGACGGCCACATCGGCCCAGGGCGGTGGGGGGCCATCGAAGAGATCGGCCCGCGTGGCGACACGCAGGCCATCCGCATCGGCCGCTTCCGATCGGGCGTCGGCGCACCACAGGACAAGATCGGCCGCCCCGATCGCCCGCCGGGCCAGCGCCTGCGCTTCGGCGAGCACGGCGTCGTCGCTCAGGTCCACCCCCGGGGCGTCCAGCCAGCGGACCACCAGGCCGTCGAGTTCCAGATCCACCGCCACGGCGTCGCGCGTCACGCCGGGCCGATCGGCCACGCGGGCGACGGTGCGGCCGGCCAAGGCGTTCATGAGGCTCGACTTGCCGACGTTGGCCGGGCCGGTGGCGACGACCAGGGGCGGGTGCAGCAGGCGGGTCAGTTCGCGGGCGATGTTGTGCGGCACCTCGTCGACGCCCGCTTCCCAGCGCGAGGGCTGATCCAAGAGGTGGGCCACGGCCCGCTCCCCCCGCGCATGGCCGAGCGCGGTGAGCATGCGGGCCTCGACCTCGCTCGAGGCTTCGGGCCACGCGGGGTCGGCGTTGCTGCGCGAGAGCCCGGCGTCGAGCATTGCCTTCGACAGAGCCCGGCACACCTGCACGCCGCCGTGAGGGGTGAGCAGCAGCACGGATTCGCTCGGGCGGATGGCCAGCAGCGTGTCGACATTCGGAACCGTCCGCAGTGCGGCGCGGCCGATGGTTGGGGCGGTGAAGCCGAGGGCCTCGCACGCGGCGTCGATGTCACCGACCACCTCGAACACGGCGACGGCCGAGGCGATGCCGGGGGGGGAGCGTTGGGAGAACGTGGCGATCATGGTTGGATGTTGAATGCCTGACTCACAATTTCAGAAGTCGCTCGCCTATACAGCCCTCTTGAGTTCCTCGAGTCGGAAGACAGGAACACAATTCGAAGTGCGTAGAACTCCTGCCCGGTTGAGTCGCGCAGTTGTGATAGCATTTCCATCACCCACTCCGCTACTTGCCGGCCGCGCTCGTCGACCTCCTGTTTGAGGTTAGGATTGCATCGATCTTCAATGCGAGGATTTGATACCGGCGCATTCGACAACTCCAAACCCAAGTAAACGTGTTGTGGTCCGGTGATGACGGTACTGATGTGGAGAGCACCGTCCTTTTGATAAGAAGACATGGACTGCTCCCAATGAGTACGTCGACCTCATTCCACTCACGGTGGCTACAGACCAACCAACCGCCCCAGCACGATCATCGCCACCACCCCACCAACGAACGCCACCGACACCGCCGTGCTGCTGGCCTTCTCGAGCGCCTCGGGGATCAGGTCGTCGACCACCAGGAACACCATCGCCCCCGCGGCCAGGCCCATGCCGAAGGGGAGCAGCGGCTCGAAGATCCAGATGAACCACGCGGCGAAGGGGGCGGCCAGGGGCTGGGGCAGGCTGGTGAAGAGTGCCCAGAAGAGGCAGGCGCGGACGCTCAGGCCGGCGGCCATGAGCGCGAGCGTGATGGCGATGGCCTCGGGGATGTTGTGGACCGCCAGCGCGCTGGCGATGCTCACGCCCAGCGTGGGGAGCGTGCCGTCGCCGCGAAAGTCCGCCCCGAAGGCCACGCCGATGGCGACCCCCTCGGGCAGGCTGTGCACGGTCATGGCGGCGACGATGAGCAGGGCCCGCTTGCCGCCGGATTTCCTGAGATTGGCGATGTCGAAGTCGCCGTTGCCGCTGATCCACTTCACGGCCATCCAGTAGAACGCCGCCCCGGCCCCGAGCCCCGCGGCCACCTCCCAGCCCTGCCAGCCCGGGGCCCGGTCGAGCCCCTCGCCCACGAGCTGCACCAGGCTGGCCGCGGCCATCATGCCCCCCGCGGCGGCGGAGAACATGCCGGTGAGCTTCTGGGACATGTCCTTGATGAAGAAGAAGGGGATGACGCCAAAGGCCATGGAGACGTCGGCGATCACCGCGGCGACGAAGGTGATGAGCAGGAGGTGGAGGAGGTCTTGGTCCATGGGCGTCCTATGAGTAGGACGAGGTTAGGGCGGCCCATGCTGCCTGGGGCTCCCTCTGGTGCTCTCCGTGGGGGTCAACCGCTCCAGCAGTACCTGGGCGTCCCACCCGGGCGGGGGGTTGTCGTACACCACGCACGGGCCCATGCCGTCCTCGACGAGGCGGGCGATGCGCATGGTGTCGAGGGAGGCGACGTAGATGCCGCGGGAGTTGTTGCCCATA
>JBITAF010000024.1:0-4503 GCA_044440025.1 Phycisphaerales bacterium JB060
GATGCGCCAGACGCCGTCGCCGACCTTCTCGACGATGGGATTGTCGATGGCAAGCCTTGGCATCATGGCGATGAGCTGCTCAATGAAGTCGGCCTGGGATTCGACGATGCGCACAACGGCGTCCTCGGGCGCGTTGAGCTAGAAGCCGGGGACGAAGACGCCGACTTCAACGGTGCCGAGTTGGGGATGGTCGACTTCTTTCCAGTCGATGAAGCCCGAGCCCACGCGGTCGGCGTAGGCCAACCACTTGGCGTCGTCGGAGTCCTTGCCGCCTCCGCCGCGGGCGCGACGGGTGGGGCGCGGCGCCTCAGGCCTGGCTTGGGCCATGGGGTCGGGGGCGCCCTGGGCGATCGTCATGATGCGCTCGCGCGTGGCGGCGGGCAGGCCCTGGAATGCCTCCATACGCTCGGCCTGCTCGGCCTCGCTCAGGGTCTGCGCTTCGGCCAGCGCGTTCTGGATCGCGCTCTGCGTGAGCACGAGCTTGTAGTCGCCGATCATGACGAAGGGGGGCTCGTCGGGCGTGGGCGCTTCGGCGGTTTGGTCCGTTGCTTGCTGCTCTTGGCCTTCGTCGCCTTGCTCCTTCGGCGCTTCGGGGCGTTGCCAGGGGTTGGTGGCGATGGTGATCAGCCCCAGGTGGGCGTAGGCCCAGCCGGCGAAGGAGCCGTCCATGCTCACCTTCTCGGCCGAAGAGAGCCCGGTGGCCTCCTTGTACTGCTCGCTGAGGCGGTCCATCAGATCCTTGTCGGCGCGTTCGAGCCCCGTGGGCACGCGGCCGGTGTGGTCGTACCCGCTCGAGGCGGGCACGTTGATGATGGTGTCGTGCGGGCCATACACGATGGCCGCCATGACGTTGGGCCGCTCGAGCAGCCATGTGGCCAGGGCCTTGCTCTCGGCCTCGCTGAGCGGGTAGGCGCCGCTGTGGTTGGCGAACTCTGGCCAGCGGTAGGGGAAGTTCTTGTTGAGGTCGACGCCGCCCACGCCGTCCTCGCCCATCAGGCCGTCGCCGTCCTGATCGGCCGCTTCGGACAACAGGGCGTGCGTGGCGACCTCGCCACTGCTCGCGTCGGCCCGTCGCATGAGGCGCGGGTGCTCGGGGTCGACCACGTGGGTCAGTTCGATGCCGTAGCGGGGCACGGGCCGGCCGATGCGCATCATGGTGATGTGGCCGTCGCCGTTGAGGTCGGTGGGCCCGTCCTCGTCGATGCGGCCGTCGCGGTCGGCGTCCTCGGGGGTCAGGGTGCCGCCGGGCACGGCGGCGGTGGTGTCGTCGCGGCCCTGGGCGTCGCGGTTGACGCGGGGAATGACGTAGACGGTGGTGTTCGCCAGGTCGGCCTCGCGTTCGAGGTGGCCCACCAGCTCGCGGGCGACGGCCGGCCCGGTCGTGTGGCGACCATCGAGGCCGGCGACGATCAGCAGCCCGGGCCTGGTGTCCGGATCG
The DNA here is from genome assembly GCA_044440025.1 of Phycisphaerales bacterium JB060. Classification (GTDB taxonomy): domain Bacteria; phylum Planctomycetota; class Phycisphaerae; order Phycisphaerales; family UBA1924; genus JAHCJI01. The sequence goes on from JBITAF010000024.1 coordinate 1,439, forward strand.
CCCTCACCCTGGCTGACGCGGTAGACGTAGATGGGCTGGTCGCCCGCGGTGGTGCCGATGCGGGAGCGGTCGACGGTCAGGACAGATCCGGCGCTATCCAGGCCCACGACGCTCGAGGCGGTGGGTGTGCTGGTCAGCACGGCCCTGGGGGGCTGGTCGGCGTGGGGCGGGTGGTCGTCGGCGGGTGCCCGGCTCTGGCTGGCGCAGGCGGCCAGGCCGGCCAGCGACAGGACGCACGCGAGGCCCACGAGACGATACGGGAATGGTTCGTACGGCTTCATGAAGGCACGATACCCCCGTTGGGCGGCCCGGGTTACCGGTTACCGGCCGATGCGACGCTTCTACACTGGGCCCATGTACGCCGCCCTGCTGGCCCGAAAGTACCTGACGACCAAGGCCATCCCCCTTCTGGCGGCTTTGGCGGTCACACTCAGCGTCGCCACCGAGCTCATCGTGTGGTCGGTCATGGGCGGGTTTCTCACGATGCTGGTGAACGAGGGCCGCAAGACCGATGGCGACCTGCGGATCACCTGGGAGCATGTGGGCTTTGGCTACTACGAGGACCTGATCGAGCGCCTCGAGGCCGACCCGGCCATCGCCCACGCCACGCCGCTCATCGAGACGCTGGCCATCCTGGGCATGCCCGACGACCGGCCGGTGAGCGTGCAGCTGCTGGGCGTCGACCCGTCCAGCTATGCCGACGCGACGGTGTACGAGCAATCCTTATATTGGCGGCCGTTGGAAGGCGGCGAGCCGGCCCCCCCGCCCGACCGGGGCGATGGTGAGGATCCCAACGCCGAGTTCGAGCTCACCGACCCGCGGCTGAACGAGGGCTCGCACGCCCTGCTGGCCCAGTGGCTGGCCGAGGGCCGGTCGCTGCGGACATCGGACGGGCAGCCGGCGATGGTGACGGGCATCGCGGCGACGAGCTGGAACTCGCGGGTGGTGCCCGAGAACTTCTACGTGCCCAGGCCGAGCGAGCAGCGGCTGCCCGGCGGGGGCGTGCGGATGGATTACGCGTTCCTGCCGCAGTTGAGCGTGCGTCTGACCGTGCTGCCCCTGGGCCAGGATGGCACGGGCGCGCTCGACCTGCGGACCATCGAGTTCCCGATCGCCAACGAGCTGTCCACGGGCAACTACGCGTACGACTCGACCATGGCGATCGTGCCGCTGGAGGCGCTCCAGGACCTCCTGCAGATGGGTGCGGCCCAGCGCATCGACCCGGCCAGCGACCCCTTCGCGGTGGAGGTCGGCCCCGACGGCGTGGAGCGTCCGGTGAAGCCGACGATCCTGGGCGAGAGCCCGGCGCGGGTGACCGACGTGCTGGTGCGCGCCGCCCCGGGGGTGACGAGCGCGGCACTGGAAGAGGCGGCCGAGCGCGTGTACGAGGCGTTCGCGCAGGATCGCCCGGGCGAGGTGCCCAGCGCACGGTCGATCGGCATCCAGACCTACGAGCAGCGCAACGCGATGTTTATCGGGGCGGTGCAGAAGGAGACGACGCTGGTCCTGTTCATCTTCGGCGTGGTGAGCCTGACCAGCGTGTTTCTTGTGCTGGCGATCTTCTGGGCGATGGTCAGCGAGAAGACGCGGGATATCGGGGTGCTGCGCGCGATCGGGGCGTCGGGAACCGGCGTGGCGGCGGTGTGGGTGGGCTACGGCCTTGCGATCGGCATCGTGGGCAGCTTCCTGGGCGCCGGGCTTGCCGCCCTGGTCGTCACGAACATCAACCCCATCCACGAGTGGATGGGCAAGGCGCTGGGCGTGCAGGTGTGGGACCCCAACGTCTACTACTTCACGACGATCCCCACCGACCTTGACGCCACGAAGTTCGTCATCATCGTCGCGGGGGGGATTATCGCCAGCGTGGTGGGGGCCTTAGTGCCAGCGGCACGGGCGGCGTGGATGGATCCCGTCAAAGCCTTGCGCTTTGACTGATTGGTCTTGTCGCCTCGCCAGCGGGGTCTCGGCCTGCGGCCTTGCGCCGTGCGGGGCGCACGCCGCGATGCAATGAGGACGCGACGGGTGATCCGCCGAGTCTTCGAGGCGCATCGACCGGCGCACGGGCCCGCCGCCGAGGCGACAAGAAAGAAAGGGCCGGCCTCCGCCAGCCCTTCCCAACCTTCTCACCCTTCAATCTACAAACCCTACAACGCTCTACCGATCGCGCCCGGAGGGCTCCGCCCGACCAAGCGAACTTCTCAGGCCGCGTCGACGGCCGCCTGGCCGTTGGCGCCCTTGGTCAGGCGGACGGTGACGGGCGCGGTGCCCGGCGTGATCTCGCCGCCCTTCTTGGCGCAGATGATGTAGCTGGCGCTCTGGGCGCCCAGGGGGACGGTGTCGTCCTGGTAGCTCTTCTCGTCGGCCACGCCCAGGGTCGTGTAGTTGGTCTGCTCCTGGCCGGGCATCTTGATGGCCCGGCGGACGACGTAGACGGTGCCCGTCGAGACGCTGCCGTCCCAGGTCAGCGCGATGGTGGCGTTGGTCAGCAGCTCGTACTCGACGTTGCTGGCCTCCACCGGCGGGATGGGCGCGGGGTCCTTGGGCTCGGGGATCTGGGCGAGCCCGTAGAGGCTGGGGTCGCCCTCGACCTCGGCGGTGATGCGGATGCCCTTGATGAGCTCGGACCCCAGGGCGTTCATGGCGGCCATGGCCTCGTTCAGCGCGGCGGTGGCGGCCTTTGCCTGGGCGCGCTTGGCGGCGGCGTTGTTGAAGGCGGTGCGCGCTGCGGTCGCCAGGGCCTCCAGCTCGGCGGTTCGTTCGGCAGACACGTTGAGGGCCACCGCGTTGGCGGTCCAGATGGGTGCACGCTGCTCGTAGAAGGCGATGTTCTCTTGCTTTTTCCGCGGTTGGACAGGCATAACTGGATCCTCAAGCACGCGGAACCCGCGGCGTGCACGCGTGCGGCGAGGCTCGTCCCCGCCGCACCCATGTCATCGAGTGGATTCGGGGCCGGCTTTATCGTCTGGAGGGGTTGTGACGAAAATTCTTTTATCGGGCCAACGCGGCTGGTCTCCAGCGATGCCGACGTGTGGGCCTTCGGACTCAGGCGACCGCTTCCATAGGAA
>JBITAF010000025.1:0-16050 GCA_044440025.1 Phycisphaerales bacterium JB060
GTCGCGAAGCTCGGCTTTCTGGCCGGCTACAAGCCCAAGCGGCTCGACCCCGAGGACCCGGCCAACGAGAAGGCCGCCACGCTGCTGGCCACGCTCAAGGATTCGCTCGACGAGGGCGGCTACCCGCGCGAGCACCTCGAGGCGTACATGGTGCGCCTCTTGTTCTGCCTGTTCGCCGAGGACACCCAGCTCTTCGACGCCGAGAGCGTGACCGACTTCATCACCAACGCCACCGAGGAAGACGGCAGTGACGTCGGCCCGCAGCTCGCCCGGCTGTTCCAGGTGCTCGACACGCCCACGGGCAACCGCCAGCGGCACCTCGACGAGCGGCTGGCCACGCTGGACTACGTCAACGGCGACCTCTTCCACGACCAGCTCCCCATCGCCGACTTCGACCGGCCCATGCGCGATGCGCTGCTGGATTGCTGCTCGTTCCGCTGGAACGAGATCAGCCCCGCCGTGTTCGGCTCGCTCTTCCAGAGCATCATGACCGACAAGGAGCGCCGCAAGATCGGCGCTCATTACACGACCGAGCGCGACATCCTCAAGCTGCTGGATTCGCTCTTCCTCGATCGCCTGCGCGAGCAACTGGACAAGGCCGGCAACGACAAGAAGAAGCTGCGGGCCCTGCACGAGCGGCTGGGCGAGATCCAGATCCTCGACCCCGCGTGCGGGTGCGGCAACTTCCTGGTGATCGCCTACCGCGAGCTGCGCCGCATCGAGATGGAGGTGCTGGTGCGGCTGTATCCGCGCGACGCCCAGCACGCCCAGAGCCTGCTGTTCAGCACCAACGACCTGAAGGTCCACATCGACCAGGTGCACGGCATCGAGATCGAACCCTGGCCCGCCCGCATCGCCCAGGTGGCCATGTACATGATCGACCACATCATGAACGTGGAGCTGTCGGCCACCTTCGGGCAGAACTTCGCCCAGCTCCCCCTGGGCCGCTACGCCAACATCCACTGCGCCAACGCCCTGCAAGCCGACTGGGCCGAAGTCTTGCCGCCCGAGCGGTGCGCATACGTGCTGGGGAATCCGCCCTTCATCGGCGCGAAGTACATGGAGCGCCCGCAGCGCGACGACGTCGACCTTGTGTGGGGCGACACGAAGGGCGCGGGATTGCTCGACTACGTCACGTGCTGGTACGCCAAGGCGCTCGCGTACACGAAGGGAACAACGGCCCGCTGTGCGTTCGTCTCGACTAACAGCATCACGCAGGGCGAGCAGGCGGGCACGCTGTGGAACGAACTGTTTCGACGCGGGGCCGAGATCGACTTCGGGCACCGCACCTTCCCGTGGGTCAGCGAGGCGCGGGGCAAGGCCCACGTGCACGTGGTCATCGTTGGCTTCGGCCACGGCGAAGGGCCCAAGGGCAAGCGGATCTACGAGTACGGGCCAAAGGGCGAGCCGCTGGGCGTGTCGAGCCCCAAGAGCATCAGCCCGTATCTGACCGAGGGGCCGCCCAAGGCGATCACGAACCGGAGCAAGCCGCTGTGCGACGTGCCCCCCGCCCTAAGCGGCAACCAGCCGATCGACCAAGGCAACTATCTGTTCACGCCCGAGGAGAAGAACGCCTTCTTGCGGGATGAGCCGCAAGCCGAGCCCTACTTCCGCCGCTGGTTCGGTTCGGTCGAGTTCCTCAACGGCATCGAGCGGTGGTGTCTCTGGTTGGGAGACGTGGAGCCCCAGGCACTTCGAGCTATGCCTCTGGCGATGGCGCGAGTGAAGGCTGTCCAGGAGTTTCGCCGCAAAAGCAAGCGTTCGCAGACGCTCCGCCTTGCCGAAACGCCGACGAGGTTTCAAGTCGAAACGTTTCCAGCGGGACGTTTTGTCGTCATCCCGGAAGTGAGTTCCGAGCGCCGCAGCTACATCCCTATGGGTTTCATGACGCCCGATGTCATATGCAGCAATCTCGTGCGCGTCATCCCCGACGCCACACCCTACCACTTCGGCGTCCTCCACTCGGCCATGCACATGGCCTGGGTCCGCGCCGTGTGCGGCCGGCTCAAGAGCGACTACCGCTACTCGGCCAAGCTGGTCTACAACAACTTCCCCTGGCCCGACGCCGACCGAGCCACCGACGCCCGCGTCGAGAAGGTGGCCCAGGCGGCCCAAGCCGTCCTCGACGCCCGGGCCAACCACCCCCGCTCCACTCTTGCCGACCTCTACGACCCGCTCACCATGCCCCAGGACCTGGCCAGGGCCCACGCGAAGCTCGACCGGGCCGTGGACCTGTGCTATCGCGAGAAGGCGTTCGACAGCGAACGAAAGCGGTTCGAGTTCCTGTTCGAGCGGTGGGAGGGGCTGGTGGCGCCGGTGATGGTGGGTAGCAAGAAGCGTCGTAAGGCACGATGAATCTGCGGACCTGTCGCTTCCTGTCGCTTGTTACGTTGTCGGGTATTCCTCTTGCCTGCACGTCGTGCGGCATATATTCTCCTAACGCACACTGGACGTGCGAAGGAGAACAAGGATGTTCACAATCGAGATTTCGGGCGAGAAGTTGGACGAAGGCCTGATCGACGCTGGCTGGATCGCGCGGCATATCAGCGGCGCCCAAGCGAGCGGCCGCAACCCGTGCGTCAAGTTCCACTTTGAGGTTGACGGTCAGCCTTCGGTCCTGGCGAGCTGCGGGTGCGCGCGTGGTGTTGGTGGCCGCAGGCCGAACGATCTTGAGCAAAAGCTGCTGGACCTCTGGGATGAGAGCGGCTTGAACAAGTGCGGCTTTGAGCCGGGCGCAGTGATCAGCTTCGCGAAGCGTGCCAAGGGCTTGATCTAGGGCGAGAGGCAACCCACAGCATGACGCAGAAAACGAAGATCTTTGTCAGCTCGACAATCGAGAACCTCAAAGACGAGCGAGCCGCGGTGCGGCGAACCATCGAGGCGTTCGGCTATGAGCCAGTGATGGCCGAACACGACTTTCCTGCTCGAAGCGTGACACCTCGCGAGGCTTGCCTCGACGGGGTTCGTAATGCCGATTGGTACGTGGGCATTCTCGGCGACAAGTATGGCTATGTACCCGACGACTCCGACGTGTCGGTGACCGAGGAGGAGCACGAGGAGGCTCGACGGCTTGGCAAGCCGCGTTTCTGGTTCATCAAGCAGTGCGATCGGAAGCCCGCCCAGCAGGCATTCCTGGAGCGGATATCGCAATATGCAGACGGCGTGTTTCGCAAGGAGTTCGCCGACCCGTCAGCGCTGAGCGACCTGATTATCCGATGTTTCCGGGATCACGAGCAGTATGTGCGGAGCACGTTCCGCGAGCCTGGCGAGGCTTCGGCAACTCTGAGCAAGGCGTTTGGGCGATGCTTCGCAAGCGAGAAGCAGCCGCACTTTATCGTGTGCGCGGTTCCGGCGAGCCGGCATACCGAAGTCGACCTCCCAGAACTCGATGGCGATTCGCTGGAAGACTGGATCGTCGCGAGGCTCCGCTCGCAAGACGTGTCGATATTCGATAAGCGATCGTCCTACGAGGCCGAGAAGCTCACATATGGCGTCCGGCTCGCCCAAGAGTCGAAGCACCATCGCCCCGCCCCCACGGTCTGGATATGGCCGGATCTCCGCGTGGTCGGCGCGATCCCCGCAACCGCCAGTCGCGATGGCGGCCACGACCCGTTTATCGGGATGATCATGGATATGGACATCCTTCGCTCTGCCGTGCCCCGGTTTGGTGCGTTCGCTTCGAGCCTGTATCAGCACATCGCTCGCACGCCCGACATGTTTCTGCACGCCGCAGCGGTCAGCACCGAAGGACAGTTGCTGGGCGCGTATCGAACGGTCAATTCCATTTCACCGCCGATGGGCAAGGGCATCGAAGACCCGTTATTTGCCGGATGCGGCGCTCTTCGCGTGGTGCAGCCGGAAGGGATCAAGGACGCTTCCGAGCGGCTCGTGTCGCATATTGAGCGGTCGTTCAAGGTTGCAGGTCTGAAATTCGAACCGGACAACAGACCGCCGTTTTTGTAGCCTCGCGCAGTCGCGTCCAGTGAGTCCCTGCCCGCTGTCTCACGCCGGCGGGTCGTCAAGAGGTCGCGGCGGGCTCGGCGACGCCATGGAGTCGCCGCGGGGCTCGTTGAGGAGCGTGAAGACCCCTCACCCCAGCCCTCTCCCCGCAGACGGGGAGAGGGAGGAAGAGTGGCCCCCCGCGTCACCGCGGGGGTTCGTCAAGATTCGCCCGGGCTTGGAAGACCCCGCGCATGCGCTGGGGCTCGGACGGAAAGGCGGACGCCCGAGAAGTGGCCCCTGCCAGAACCCCGCACGGAGTACCCCGTATGGAGCAACCCCGCACGGCGTGCCCCCCCACCCCCCACCCCACGGAGTGCCCCGAGATTCGGCGCGGGCTCGGGGCATGGGGTGGCCGGACCGCATCCCCGTACGCGGTCCCCCCCAGCCCGATACGAAAACCGCTCTGGCGGGCTCCCAGCGGGGGTGGGTGGCCACTCGGAGCCTGCCGTTGGGCCAACGGGACGATCCGTAGAGCGTACGGAGCGCGCCGTTGGGCCAACGGCGCTCTCCGGTAGATCAACCGGAAGCTCCGTTTGATCTACCGGAAGCTCCGTTTGATCTACCGGAGGCCCCGTTTGATATACCGGAAGCTCCCGTTGATCTACCGGAGGCTCCGTTTGATATACCGGAAGCTCCCGTTGTTCTACCGGAGGCTCCGTTTGATGTCCCGGAGGCTCCGTTTCGGGCCCCGAGGCCCCCGGTTTCCGGGCCCGGCCGAGCCCGAGAACGCGGCCGCGGCGTCCGTTGCCCGCCCTCGCGCGGGGGGCCCGGTGTTCGCCCTCCGAGCCCTTGGCGCCCTTTGCGTTCAGCCTTCTGGCACGTCGAAGCGGTCGAGCATCATCACCTTGTTCCAGGCGGCGATGAAGTCGTGCACCATCCGCTCGTGGCCGTCGTCGGCGGCGTAGACCTCGGCCAGGTTGCGAAGCTGGGCGTTGCTGCCAAAGACCAGGTCCATGCGGGTGGCGGTGTGCTTGGTCTCGCCCGTGGCCCGGTCCTTCAAATAGAAACCCATCTCCATCGGGTCGGCCGGCTCCCACTCGTAGGCCATGTCGCAGATGGTGGTGAAGAAGTCGTTGGTCAGCACGCCGGGGCGGTCGGTGAAGACGCCGTGCTTGGAGCCGTCGAAGTTCTGGTCGAGCACGCGCAGGCCGCCCACGAGCACCGTCCACTCGGGGGCGCTGAGCGTCAGCAGGTTGGCGCGGTCCAGGAAGATGCGCTCGGGGGCGACGTCGATGCGCACCTTGGTGTTGACGTAGTTGCGGAAGCCGTCGACCACCGGCTGGAGCCAGTCAAAACTCTCGGCGTCGGTCTGCTCGTCGGTCGCGTCGGTCCTCCCCGGGGTGAAGGGGACGGTGGCGTTCACGCCCGCGTCCTTGGCGGCCTTCTCGACGGCCGCGCAGCCGCCCAGGACGATGAGGTCGGCCAGCGAAACCTTCTTGCTGCCCGACTGGGAGGAGTTGAACTCGCTCTGGACCTGGCGCAGCGTGTCGAGGACCTTTGCCAGTTCTTGCGGCCGGTTCATCGCCCAGTCCTTCTGGGGTGCCAGCGCGACGCGGGCGCCGTTCGCGCCGCCACGCTTGTCCGAGTCGCGGTACGTGGACGCGGAGGCCCACGCGGCCGAGACGAGTTCGGGCACGCTCAACCCTTTGCCCAGGATCGCCTGCTTGAGGTTGGCGATGTCGTTGTCGTTGATGAGCTCGTGGTGCACCGCGGGCACGGGGTCCTGCCACACCAGGTCCTCGGCGGGGACTTCCGGGCCCAGGTAGCGGGCCGTGGGGCCCATGTCGCGGTGGGTCAGCTTGAACCAGGCGCGGGCGAAGCACTCGGAGAAGTAGTCGAAGTCCTCGAGGAACTTCTCGCAGATGCGGCGGTACTCGGGGTCGACCTTCAGGGCAAGGTCGGTGGTGAGCATCATGAGCTCGTTCTGCTGGCCCTCGACGTGGGCGTCGGGCGTCTTGGGCGCGCTGGCGTCCTTGGGCTTGTACTGGATGCCGCCCGCGGGGCTGCGCGTCAGCTCCCAGTCGTACTTGAAGAGGTTCTCCAGGTAGGCGTTGTCCCACTTGATGGGCTCGGGCGTCCAGGCGCCCTCGATGCCGCTGGTCATGGCGTACTTGGCGTAGCCGGTGCCCTCCTCGTTCTGCCAGCCAAGGCCCTGGGCGCCGATGGGGGCGCCCTCGGGGGCTGGGCCGATCTTGTCGGCCGGCACCGCGCCGTGGCTCTTGCCGAACGCGTGGCCGCCGGCGATGAGCGCGACGGTCTCCTCGTCGTCCATGGCCATGCGCTTGAAGGTCTCGCGGATGTCGCCGATGGAGCTCTCGACATCGCCGTCGCGGTTGGGGCCCTCGGGGTGCACGTAGATCAGCCCCTGGAACGCGGCGGCGAGGGGGGCCTCCAGGTCGTAGTTCTCGTCGCCGGGCTTGCCGGTCCAGCGCTTGGTGCGGGTGACCATCTCGCCCGGATGCTCGCCGGGCAGCTCGGGGCGGGAGTCCCAGTTCTTGAAGTCCGCCACGCTCTTGCCATCCCAGAACTCGGCTCCGAAGTAGATGCCGCGGTCGGGCTCCCAGGTGTCCACCCGGCCGCCGCCGAAGCCGAAGGTCTTGAAGCCCATGGTCTCCAGCGCGACGTTGCCGGCCAGGATCATGAGGTCGGCCCAGCTAATGGCAGCCCCGTACTTCTTCTTGATGGGCCACAGCAACCGGCGGCTCTTGTCGACGTTGCCGTTGTCGTCCCACGAGTTGGTCGGCGCGAACCGCTGCATGCCCCCGCCCGCCCCGCCGCGGCCATCGGCGATGCGGTACGTGCCCGCGGCGTGCCAGGCCATGCGGACCATCTGCGGCCCGTAGTGGCCGTAGTCGGCCGGCCACCAGGGCTGGCTGTCGGTCATGACGGCGGCGATGTCGGCCTTGAGCTGCTGGAAGTCAAGCGATTCGAAGGCCTTCTGGTAGTCCTCGCCTTCCAGCGGATTCGCCATGGGCGGGTCCTGGTGGAGCAGCTCGACGGGCAGGCGGTTGGGCCACCAGTCGCTAATCTGCGGGGCCGAGCCGAGGGCGCCGCCCACGCGGCCGCCGCGGAAGGGGCACTGGGAAGGCTGGCTGCCGGGCTTCTGGGTGCTGGGGGGCGTCATGATGGGGGTCTCCTCTTTGCGGGATCCTGCAAGGATCTGGAATGATTCTAATCTGAGTGGCAGGATACCCCCCACCTCCGGGCAAGACCAACCCGGGAAAGTGGTGTGTAGGGGAGTTGGGGATGTCGGTTGAACGGTGGGCAGCGGTCGACCCGGGGCGGGCACTACGTCTCCAACGAATCCACGGAACCACCAAATCCAGGCTTATACTCCCAGTCAACGCCCGCCGGACGCATCCGTGGGCGTCAGCGAAGGGGAAGACATCATGGCACGTTCAGCAATCCGGCCGCGATCGGCCGCCACGATCTTGGCTGCGCTCACGATGGCCGGCCTGGCCCACGGCCAGCAGGTGCTCCGTACCGAGGCATCGTTCGCCAGTGTCGAGCAGTCCATGTGGGCCAGCGGCGCGGGCTTCGTCTACGACTTCAACCGCGACTACGTGGTCTCGCCGAGCACGGGCTCGCTACCAATCAATCCCGGCCCCGTGTCGGCCTCGGGCGTAACGGTCGACACACGCTTTGCCGTCAGCGCCGTGGCCGATCTGGGCGTGGGCGTGGGCTTCGGGCTCGACAGCGGGACGGTCGACGCGTCGCTGCGCTACGCCATCGACATGGTGGCGCCCACCACGGTGCTCGGTGGTGGCTTCTTCGAGCTGGGCTTTGTGGCCAGCCTGTCGCCCGAGTCGACGCTGGTGACCCGCTCGCCCGACGCGTACGCGCACCTGGACGCCATCTTCGCGATCTCGAACAACCTCTTCGCCGAGGCGGTCGTCAGTTGCAGCGCGGCCACGGCCCTCTTCGGCGGCATCGAGCGCGGCACCTTCCAGCATCGCAGCTACCCGCTGATCGACCTCGACCTGCGCGAGACCCTCTTCGGCTTCAACCCCGGCGGCGACGGGCGGTTCTATTGGAAGGGCGCCGACGTGGGCGGCGTGGGCGACATCATCGAGATCGGCAGCCCGCTGGCCCCCGCCGCCGAGATCACCGTGGGCGACTGGCGCATCGACGCCGTGGGCGCCAAGTCCGGAGAAGGCCGGCTGACCGCCTTCGGCCAGACGCAACTCATCAGCGCCCTGATCGACATCGATTCGGCCATCACCGGCGGCTCGCCCGCCACCGGCGCGGGCATCCGCGTGACCATGAGCGACAACATCGTCCTGGACACCGGCTACGACGTCATCGACTTCGATACCGTCTATGCCCTGGGGTACAGCCAGGCCTTCGAGCTCGACGCGAGCGTGCTCGTCACGCTCGACTTCTCGCGCTCGGTCGACCTGCGCTGGCCCGACGGCTCGATCACCACCGCCACCAGCGTGGGCCCGCTGCCGATGGACGCCGTGCCGCAGGTCCGCCTGAGTGCGGGCGAGACGAGCATCCGCCCCACGTACACGCTGGTGGCCGAGCTGCGCAACGACACCGACCTGAGCTTCGATGTCGACTTCGCCGCCGAGGTGGCCCGGGGCAACTTCGATTTTGAGTTCGACAGCCTCATCTACGACACGACGGTGCACCGCAGCTTCGGACCGCTCTGGAGCCGGAACTGGCCCATTGCCAACCCGACCATCGACGTGTACGACCAACGCTTCGATCTCAGGGGCTTCGACGCCGTGGTGGGCGAGGCCGCAGTCGTACGATCAGTGCGCAACTCTTTCCAGCGGGCGCAGTGAGGGCATCGCTCCACTAGTCCACCCAGCGCACCACCGCCTGCTTCTTCTTCCCGCGCTTGAGCACGGTCAGGCGGTCGTGCAGCAGGTCGGCCTCGGTGATCGGCGTCGAGCCGTCGTGGGGGTTGCCGTTCACGCGGATCGCCCCGGCGGCGAGGAACTCGCGGGCCTCGCGCTTGCTCGAGGCGAGCTTGGTTGCCAGCAGCAGATCGATGAGCTGGACGCCACCGGCCAGGTCGGCGCGCGGGTGGTTGGTGCTCGGGGCGTCGGCGATGGCGGCCTCCAGCGTGTCGGCGTCCAGCGATGCCAGATCGCCGGAAAACAGGGCCCTGGCCGCCTGCACCGCGCCGCGCATCTCGGCCTTGCCATGGCGCAGGACGGTGGCCTGCTCGGCCAGGGCGGTCTGGGCCAGCCGCTTGTTGGGCTCTGCCTCATGCTGGCGCATCAGATCCTCGATAGTCGAGCGGTCCAGCAGCGTGAAGGTCTTCAGGAACCTTCCCACGTCCGCGTCGGCGGTGTTGAGCCAGAACTGGTAGTAGTCGTAGGGGCTGGTGCGCTGGGGCGTCAGCCACACGGCGCCGGACTCGCTCTTGCCGAACTTCGTGCCGTCGGCCTTGGTCACAAGCGGCACGGTGAAGCCGAAGGCCGCGGCCCGGCGTTCGAGCTCTTCACGAACGACCGTGTCGCCCGCCTCGGTGCTCAGCCAGGCGGGGCGTTGGCGGGTCATGGGCAGCTCGACCATGAGCCGGCGGATGAGGTCGATGCCCGAGACGATGTTGCCCCACTGGTCGCTGCCGCCGCATTGGACGGTGACCTTCTGGGTCAGGTGCAGGTGGGCGAAGTCCAGGGCCTGGAGGATCATGTAGCTGAACTCTGTGAAGCTGATGCCCTGCTCGCGGCCGTGGAGGCGGTCGCGGACCGAGTCGCGTTGGATCATCTGGTTGACGCTGAAGTGCTTGCCCACGTCGCGCAGGGCATCGAGGAAGCTGATCTTGCCCAGCCATTCCAGGTTGTTCAGGATGGGCGGCTCGGCCTGCCCTGCGCCCGCGAACACGCCTCCAAAGATCGGCCGCTGGGCGTTGACGTTGGCCTCGATCTGCTCCTTGCGGACGAGCTTGCGTTCGTCGCTCTTGCCGCTGGGGTCGCCCACCAGCCCGGTGCCCCCACCCATGACCACCACCGGCTCGTGCCCGGCCCGGGCGACGTGGACCAACGTCATGATGGGCACGAGGTTGCCGATGGTCAGCGAGTCGGCGGTGGGATCGAAGCCGCAGTAGATCCGCTTCGTCCCCTCTGCGAGGTGCTCGGCCAGGGCGGCCTCGTCGGTGCATTGGTGGAGCAGGCCGCGCCAGCGGAGTTCGTCGAGGAGGTCGATGTGGGAGGTGGTCTCGGGCATGGGCCCGGAGGGTATGAACGGGAGGCGGCCGAGTCCCAGGTTTTAGAAGTCCCGGCCAAGGATGCCGTTGGGGGTGTCGTGGTAGCGTCTGGGCGACCACCCATGCAAAGGGTTCTGGACCGGCTCGGTGGCGTCCGCGTCCTTGCGCTGGTGGGCGGACAGATCGGCCAGCAGGAGTGGCCTGGGCGCGTCCGGGCCGGGATCGCGCAGGTAGCTCCGCTCGGCGTCGTACAGCAGGACTTTGGAGCCCGGGAAGGCGACCTGGTCGGGGCGTGTGGCGCGGATGCGGACGGCGCCGTCCTTGTAGGGCGTGCGCCAGAGGCTCGGGTCGGCGACGAACGAGTTGCTGTACGAGTACGAACTCAACTGTGAGACGCCGAAACCAACGACGCCCCCCGCAATGATCTTCTCGAAGCGCTCCGGGTCGGCGCCGGGCGAGAGCCACGTCCTGTAGTTCTCCGGCCAGGGCGCATGGTCGTGGAAGAAGACCGGCCAATACGACTCGGTGTGCCAGACCGAGAAGGAGATCGCCCACGGCAGACCGCCCCGCCTGGGCGGCCAGCCCCAGCCGCCCAGGCCCCACGGATACGTGCCCGAGTCGTGCGTGTACATCTCGAAGGTCTGGCCGATGGTGCGCAGGTTGGCCAGCGAAGCGCCGGCCTGCGCCGTTGTCCTGGCCTTGGATATCGCGCCGACCGCCAACGCGAGGACCACGGTGATCACGGCCATGACCACCAGGACCTCGACGAGGGTGAAGCCGGACCGTAGACGAGCCAGTCCTAGGAACAATATACGCTCCAAACTACAGGTACGGGAAGGGATACGTCTTGTTCAAACCCGAGCCATCGATGTACAGGATCAAGTCGTAGGGCTGCCACCGCCCATCCTGCTCATTCCAGAACAGCCGAAACACAGCGGTCGAGGGCTGATCGTGTTGGCCCGCACCGATCGAGTTGTATCGAAGTGGCACGAGCACCTCGACAGCACGCAGCCCGATCCCGAGTTGTGGCGGCTGGGGGTATCGCGCACTCGTCAGGCCATAGGTCGCTCGAAGGAGGACCCCAGGCGTGCTGCCGTCCAGCTGCTTGAGTTGCTCGTCCAGGGCAATCTCGCGGACCACGACGCCTTGTGAGGCGATCGGCGCGTGATCGAAGCCGACGGCACCTGCTTCCCACAGCTCACGGAACGTCATTCCCGAGCTCTCGTCGACGATCCGATCCGCGTCCGGAGGCGTCGTGAAACGAGACGCTTCCGCGTGCCATTGATTGAAGTCGGGATCGAGCACGACACCCAAACGTTGCTCCATGGCAACACCAAGCTCCCTCGCTTGGCGGGCATCATCGAGTACGTCCGCTGCCAGCTCGGCCACCCGTGAACCCACCGTGCTCGCCACGACGAGCGGACCTTGGCGGGCCGGCCTCAGGTCGAAATCTAGTGCGCCTGCCTGGAGTTCGACGGGCGCCTCATTGCCCGTCGATGATGGCACGGTCTTGGGGCTCGGGCCGGTGCCGCGGAGCCACACGGCCAAACCGATCGCCACGGCGGTTGCCGCGACAAGGGCTATCCATACCCATGGCTTGAACATCGTGGCTCTCATCAGTTCGAGGGATACAGTTCGCACGTTGCGGTGTAGTAGCTCGGGGGCCCTTGCAGGCTGCACACGGCGCGCTCGCCCTCCGCACAAACCTGCTCGGCAACCAGGTTCCCGCACACATAGACGGGTGGATCTTCACTTTCGTCGAGCTCGCAGTTACTGCAGACCTTGCAGATGTGACCTTGCATGCCGCCAGGGTGCTCGGTGCACCACACGCCATAGTCTGGTGGCTGGGGGACGCCCTGCCCCCACGCCGCCGCAAGGAACGGCGTCGCGGCCATCAGGCCGCAGCCAGCGAGCACACCCAGCGCGCGCGTACCGATCGAGTTCATGCCTGGACTCCTTCGTGTGGTTCCGCGAGCGGTTCCACGAGTGATGCGGGTGACGGGCGCAAGAGCACCATGCCCAGCGCCGCTCCCGAGATGAGCAGCAATATCGCGTTTCGGATGATGTGGAACGGCCCCGCCACCGCGTCAAGCCCCGGCAGGCCGCAGCCGCAGCCCACCGGCGCGTCGTTCACCACTAGGGTGACGACGGCCACGCTGAACAGCGCCAGTAACGCGAGCGAGGCCGCGAGACCGGCGACAAGGGCCCGGCCAGCGATCAGCCAGCAGCCCAGCACCCACTCAAAGCCTGCCACGAGGGCCGCCAGCCCGCCAAGCATCCTGGTAGAGGGGGGGGGCGTCGATCATCCCGGCGAGATAGGTGAGCGAGGCGACGACTTCGGTGGGCTCGATGGCCTTGCCAACCGCAGCGAAGCAGAACGCCCCACCGACCACAGCCGCCCCCAGTTGGCTTCCCCACGATACCATCTGGACAAAATACTCGATCTCAGAATCCATGTCAAGAACATTTCGCGGGTTCTGTACTATTTATGTGGCTGTTGGTGCGCTGCCCCGTTGCCTCGGTCAATCACCGCGGCTCTGGCACCCAATCCTCACCCGTCGCCTGATCCGCCCACCGCCGCATGTCGCGGAGTTCCTGCCACCCCAGCACTTCGGCGTGGCCGTCGAGCATGGCGGTGACGGCCTTGCCCCCGTGCCGCAGGCTGACGAAGCCGCTGTTGAGGCCGGGGTTGGGGGCGCGGTCGTCGTAGCTGTCCTTCCAGCCGGCGCCGAAGGTCGGGGCCTCGATGCGGAAGAAGCCCTCGGGCTCGGGCAGTTCCGTGATGGTTCCGGGCCCTCGGAAGCGTGCCGAGGCGAAGGCGATGACCTCGGTGGGCCTGTTCGCCTGGTCATCTCGCTCGAGGAAGACCTTGCCGAAGATGCGCTGGCTGGTCTTGTCGCCCAGGTGGTTCACGCTGCCGCCCACGTATGCGACGTTCATGCCCAGGCTGGGGTAGAGGCTGACAACATACTGAAAGTCTGCCTTGCGTTCTCTGAGAATGGCCAGCGCCTTGTCGTCGCCGTACAGGCCGCGGAAGTTGTAATCGACGTAGGGCGCCAGCCGCCATGGGTATCGCTGGGCGATCCGCGGGTCGGTGATCGGCTCGCCCAGGTCGTCCATCGGGGCATCGCGGCCCGCGACGTCGCGCACGTCGGGCATGCCTGTGAGCAGCCGGCCGGCGTTGTCGTGGGCGTAAAGCTGGAAGGCGACCATGGTCTGCTGGGCGGCGGCCAGCTCGCGGGTCGACCTGGCCAGCGAGCGGGCGGCCCCCAGGCTGGGCAGCAGAATCGAGATCAGGACGGCGATGATGGCGATGACCACCAGCAACTCAATGAGCGTGAAGGCGGGGCGGAGGCGGGATCTGGGCGGGCTGGAGGGCTGGATCCTGGGCATGATCGCTTCCAATCGATTGCTGTAGAACCGGAAATATTCTTGACGGGCAGCGACGGCGGCTCAATACTACGCAACTGAGACTCAATCGCAACCATATTCCGGTCGCCTTCTCGCCTCCGGCTATCAGGAGTTCCCGCCATGACACGCACCATCGCCCCCGCCACGCTGCTGGCCCTGGCCGGCGCCACGCTCGCCCAGAGCGGCCCGATCGCCCTGTCCTTCGATGCGCCCACCCGTGACCGCTGGAACTACCCCTTCAGCGCCACCCCGGGCACGCGGACCAACGCCACCATCTTCGGGGCCACCGGCATCGAGGGCTTCGACGACCGCGACGCCCAGTTCATCGTCGGCTTCGACACCGCCGGCCAGGTCCCCACCGGCCTGGGCGCCGGCGCCTTCCGCGTGGTCTCGGCCCGCGTCACGCTGGTGATCGAGAACAACCTGCAGTTCGTGTACGACGACACCCCCGACGCGCTGGCCAGCTTCTTCGACCCCGCCGACCCCGACTACGTCGAGGACGCCACCCCCGGCCGGCCCATCGAGCTCTACGCCACGGGCTACCGCAACGGGTTCACCATCGAGAGCTGGGAGGAGACCAGCGAGTTCGGCGGCATCCCGATCGTGCCCCCGGCCGAGGGCGCCCGCAACGCGTTCGCGGCGTTCTACACCGGCGTGGACGGCGTGGTGGACCTCTCGCGCCAGGTGCGCGAGCGGATCGAGAGCACGCCGCTGGCCATCGGCCAGACCGATGGCGTGGCCGTCGGTGAGTTCGTGCCCGCCGAGACGGTGTTCACCTTCGACATCGACACCTGCGTCCCCGGGGCCGCGGCGTTCTTCGACTCGTCGTTCGACGCGGGCAAGCTGAACCTGACGGTCACCAGCATGCACGACGCGGAGCTTGGCTCGACGCAGTACCCCGCGTTCTTCACCAAGGAGAACGCCATCAGCCCCATCCTGGGCTATTCGCCCAGGCTCGAGCTGACGGTGATCGCCTTCGACGACGCGGACATCAACGGCGATGGCGAGTTGGACATCTTCGACTTCCTGGCCTTCCAGAACGCCTTCGACGCTGGCGATCCTCTGGCGGACTTCGACGGCAACTGCACGCTGGACATCTTCGACTTCCTGGCCTTCCAGAACGCCTTCGACGCCGGCTGAGCCCCTAGGATCGATCTCAACAGGAGCCACCCACGCATGCAACATCCCACCACCCACACCGGGCAGGCCGAGGCCTCCACCGGATTCGCCGCGACGCTCAAGGACAGCACCTGGGATCTGCACCAGCAGGCCGAGAGCGGCGAGCTCCAGAAGCGTCTGGTCAAGGGCGAGCTCGGCAGGCACGAGTACGCCGCCCACCTGGGCCAGCTCTACCTGGTGCACCGCACCCTGGAGCGCTGCCTGGACGCCGCCGACTGCGCGCAGGTCAGGGCGCTCAACGGCGAGGACCTGCACCACACCGGCAAGCTCGAGGCCGACCTTGCGCACCTGTCGGTCGACCCGGCCGACGTCCAGCCCGTGCCCGCGACCGAGAGCTTCACGGGCTGGATCGAGGATACCGCCAGGGACCACCCCACCGCCCTCATCGGCGTGCAGTACGTGCTGGAGGGCTCGACCAACGGAAACGGCTACATCGCCAAGAAGATCGGCCCGGCCCTTGGGCTCGAAGAGGACGGGGTGCGCTACCTGAAGAGCTACGGGCCCGCCCAGCGCGAGACGTGGGGCCGCTTCAAGAGCCGGCTGGACACGCTGGACCTGAGCGAGGCATCCCGCGAGCGCGTCGTCGAGGCGGCGCGCCGCACGTTCGAGGGCGTGCGCGACATCCACCGCGAGCTGCTCGAGGTGCTGGCCGGGCATACGAAGCCCGCCGGCGCGTAGGTTCGCATCGCCTTGACCCGGCAACGAGCCCGCTTTCGAGCGGGCTTTTTTGCGCTTCCTGCCGGGCCCCATCGCGCCCGTTCGCCCGGCGCAACGCGAACCGGCACGCACCGGGGCAGAGTCCCCCGGCGTGCCGGCGTGCATGTGTATGTACGTGTTGTGCGGAGCGGCCTTACCCGGCCTTGTCGGCGCCCTTGGCCGTCTGGGCGTCCTTGAGCTGCTGGGCCTCCTCGATGGTCAGGCCCTCGCCGCCATCGCCCCCACCACCGCCGCTATCGCCGCTGGCCTGCTGGCCCTGGACGGGCGCGGGGTTCTGGTTGCCGATGGTGCCGAAGTTGAAGGTCTTCTCGTCGCTCCAGTCGCTGAGCACGTTGTTGGTCAGGCGCGTGGCCACCTGGTAGGCGATCCACTCGATCCCGCCGGGCACGTCGGTGTCGGTGAAGGTCTTCTCGCCGGTGGTCTCCATGTACTGGAAGCCCGTGACCACGCCGTCGAGCGTCTTGTAGCGACGCTGGATGACAAAGAGCGAGCCCTGGCCCTTGTTGGCCTCGAAGGTGAGCACCAGGTTGCCGTTGGTGGTGCTGCGGAGCTGGAGGTCGGTGGGGATGGGCGCCTCG
>JBITAF010000026.1:0-25449 GCA_044440025.1 Phycisphaerales bacterium JB060
GGCGAAGACGCCCGGAGCGCAGGTCGAAACGAAGGACGCGGCGCCCACCGGCATCGACCGCGCCCCCGACGGCCCGTGGATGCGCCGGGCCCATTCGATCCAGGCCATGCAGATCCGCGACAGCTACCTCGTCGCCCACGACGAGGACGGCGTGGTCATCATCGACCAGCACGCGCTGCACGAGCGCGTCATGTTCGAGGCCCTGCGCAGCCGCGTCGCCAGCCAGGGAACCTTGGAGAGCCAGCGGCTCCTGACCCCCGCCATGATCGGCGTCGCCGATGCCCCCGAGAAGCTCGAAGCCCTGGCGCCCATCCTGGCCACCCTGGGCATCGACGCCACGAGCGCCGGCCCCACGCGCGTGGCGGTGCATTCGTTCCCCAGCCTGCTCTTCAGCCGCGGCGTCGACCCGGCCGAGTTCATGGGCGACCTATTCGACAGGGACGACCTGCCCAAGGACCAGGAAGATGCATTAAGAGAAGTCCTGGACATGATGGCCTGCAAGGCGGCCGTCAAGGCCGGGGACGCGCTGAGTGATCAAGAGTTGAGCGCGTTATTAGAACTCCGCGAGAAGGTCGAACGCAGCGCGAGCTGCCCGCACGGGCGGCCGACCTCGGTGCGCCTGACGATGCGGGACCTCGAACGCATGTTCGGGCGGAGATAGCTTGTCGCTTCGCCAGCGGGGCCGTGCGCGGGCTGCGCCCGGTGTGTGTGGGGGGTGGGGTCACCGGCGCCCGCGCGGTCGTGGCATCGAGGGGCTACGCGGCCGACTTAGGCCCTTCTTCGGTCCGGTCCACGATGCCGTCGAAGTTCAGGAACGCGTGCTCGCCGAAGAGCTCGCGCGCGGCGTTGTCGTAGGCCTCGGCGGCGTCGATCTCGTCGTCGAAGCGGCCCAGGTGGTGGTGCTTCCCGTCCTTGTTGATCTGGGCCAGCCACTTGCCGCGGTCTTCGCACCAGCAGACGCCCTTGTACCTTGACGTCGTCTCGTAGCCGGCCCGCATCTTGATCTTCTTGTTGCCGTAGCTCTGCTGGGCGCTGTCCAGCACCACCAGGTTCTCGCGCCGGCAGTCCAGGAAGTCGCCGTTGGCGTGGCGGATGCGCCACCGCACCCCGCTCACGCCCGTGATGAACTGCTTGAGCGGCTTCATGCGGCCCTTGACGGTCGAAAGCACGACCACGCCGTGGGTGCCATAGTCGTCGGTTCGTTCCGAGTAGTTCCAGTGCTTGCCCTCGATCAGGTGCAGGTCGTCGGCATCGATGAGCGCCTCCATGCGCTTCTTCCAGCTGCGGATCGGCACGCGGACCACGCCCGGGCGATCCGGGTCGGCGTACGGCTTGTGCAGCTTTTCGAGCTCGTCGGCGAACGCCTCGAGTTCCGCGAGCGTGTACATCTTGCAGCGGCCACGATTGCTTGGGGTGCTGCCCCACGCGCCGATCGGCGTGCGGCCCTGGTGCTCCCAGTGATGGAACGTGCCCCATGGCACGCCGATGAACCGCGCGGCCTGCTTGCTCGTGTGGGTGTGCTCGCTCGTCGCCTTGGCAAAGCAGCGGACGCCGTGGCTCTTGAGCCTCTCGCGGGCCTCTTCGACCTGCGCTGGCGTGTACATCTTGCGCAGCCCCGTCCCGTTCGTGCGGCGGCCCCAGGCGCCCATGGGCATCAGCCCTCGCTTCTCCCAGCCCTGCAGCGCCGACGCCTCCACGCCCAGCAGCCGGGCCGCCTCGCGCTGGGTCAGCGTGTGCGCCTCGGTCGCGTTGGGGCCGCGGCCGAAGCCGATCTCGTCCAGCGCCGCCCTGGCCTGGCGGACTTCTTCCATCGAGTGCATCCGCCGCAGCCCGCCGTTGCCCCCGCCCTTGCCCGGCGCCTTCCAGCGCCCGGTGGGGATCACGCCGCGGCGGCACCAGTACGTCCACGTGGCCTCCGAGATGCCCACGATCCTGCAGGCCTCGGCGCGCGTCAGCGTGTGCTCGGGCGTGGCGGCCGGCTCGAGGATGCCCATCTCGGTCGCCTTGACGCGCACCGCCTCGACCTCGGCGGGCGTCCATAGGCGCCGGGCGGCGTCCAGGCCCAGCGTGGGCGAGAGCGGCGGCAGCTTGCCGGGGGGCACGATGCCGTCCTTCTCCCACCTCGACCACTTGGCCGCGGTGATGCCCAGCATCTTCGCCGCCTTGCCGCGCGTGATGGTGTGCTCGGCCGTGCCGCGATCCTTGACGCCGGGGTGCTCGCCGCGGTCGATGGCGGCCTTGACCTGGTCGATCTGCTCGGGCGTGTACAGGGACAACATCTGGCCGCTGGCGTCGCGCGGGGCCCGGTGGGCCTTGGGCAGCCAGCCCCGCTCGTCCCACAGGCGGAAGAGTTGGTAGGAGATGTTGATCTTCTCGGCGGCCTGGGACGCCGTCAGGGCCGGCCTGCCGTCGATGGTCGGCCGGCGCTCGGCCTCGAGCTTCGCCATCGCGGCCTTGAGCGCCTCGACGTCCTCGGGCGTGTACAGCTTACGCAGGCCGCCCTTGCCCGAGCCCTTGGGGTTGAGCGTCCAGCGTCCCTCGGGCACCATGCCGCGCTGCTTCAGCTCGTGCCACGCGTGGCCGCAGACGCCCGCCAGGCGCGCCGCCTCCTGGTGGGTGATCGTGTGCCGCTCGGTGGCGACGTGGCCGGCGCCCGGGTGCTCGCCGCGCTGCAGCGACGCCTCCAGGGCGTCGATCTGGGCCCGGGTGTACACCTGCTCCTTGCCCATGGAGCCCGGCCACGTGCGGGGCGTGCCCATGGGAACCCAGCCCTTCTTCTGCCAGGCGTACCACTGCGTGCGCGAGAGGCCGATCCGCTGGGCGGCGTCGGAGAGCGTGATGGCCGGCTGGCCATCGATCGTGGGCCCCTGGTTCATGAACTCGGCCAGCGCCGCGCGGGCCTGCTCGACCTCGGCGGGCGTGAACATCTTGCGGCGGTTGCCGCGGCCGTTGCCCTGGGCGGGCGTGGCCCACCGGCCAGGGGGGAAGCGGCCGCTCTTGATCATCTGGTACATCCGCGACTTGGAGATGCCCAGCATGTCCACGACCTCGTTGTAGGAGATCGTGTGCTCGGGCGTGGCCGGCTCGGCTTGCCGCACGGCCGCGCGGGCGGCGTCGACCTCGGCCCGGGTGAACTTCCGGATCTTCTGCTTGCCGGTGGGGGCGGTGATGAGCGTGCCCTTTGGCAGCAGCCCGCGCTTCTGCCAGTTCCGCCACGCGTCGGGCGTCAGGCCGACGGCCGCGCAGGCCTCCTTGAGCGTGTAGGTCGCCGGCTCGCCGGCCGGCGCACTGGTCGGGCCATTGGTCGGGCCATTGGCCGGGCCATTGGCCGGGTCCGTGGCGGGCTGGGCGGGGGCGCATCGATCGGTCTGCTTCTGGGTCATGCCGGGCTTATCGGCGTTCGATGGGGCCGGCTTTGGCCGATCCCGGCCGCTGCCGCCCCGGGCCGCGGGCTCGGCAGATATTGCGCGTCCACCCCCACACCACCCCCGCACCACCCTCACGACGCCCCCCGCGGATCAACGATGGAACCAGCGGCCGGCCGCCGACTCCCGATTCCCGACTCCCGATTCCCGACTCCCAATCCTTCCATATCCCAAAAACACCGGCCGCACCCGACCAACCACATCCCAACCGCAAAAACCCTAAAAAACCGCCCTGGCGCGGCGTGGCGCGGGGTGGGGCGCAGGCGTTGCGCTTCCCAGGTCGGACTTGGGAACTCCGGGAACGTACTCGGGAACTCCGGGGTTGGACTTGGGAACGCCGGGGATGGGATTCGGAACGCCCGAAGAGACTTCGGGAATACCGGGGATGATTCTGGGAACGCCGGGGCTGGTGTGCGGAGCTTCGCTGCTGCCTTCCGGAGTGCCGGAAGTGGGCTCCGGAACACCGGAACGGTCTCAAGGAACGCTGCCGGCCGTCAGAGTCGTTCTGCCGTGTCCCCTGCGGCGGCCGGCCGGGCGGCTGGAGATGCCCATAGAACAGACCCCGATTTCGCTCTGGGTAGAATGGCCCGGACGCCACACATCTCATCGAAGCCACGAACGAAACGGCCACATGCAGAAGCCATCCCATCAAACCGGACAAGTCGTCTTACCCGCACTCCTGGAGGAGCGTCTGGCGTCGGACGACGGGCTCCGGGCGGCCGTCTACGGCCTGCTGCGTGACGTCAATCCGATGCTCCAGTGGAACAAACTGAAGTTCTTCCCCGACTTCACCGACCACGGGGCCCGCCACGTCGAGGCGGTGCTGCACACGTGCGTGTGGCTGATGCCCGAGGAGTCGAGGAAGCTGCTGACGCCCCAGGACGCCGCCGCGCTCGTCGGGGCGTGCGTGCTGCACGACCTGGCCATGCACCTCAACAAGATAGGCGTCGCCAGGATGCTCGCCGTCGACTCGGCATACAAGCCGGTCGACTGGTTCCGCAAGCGCACCCACGAGTTGCCATGGCACGAGCAGTGGCTGGAGTTCTGCGGCAAGGCCCGACGCTTCAACGACCACGACAACACGCGCATCTTCGGTGACCCCGAGCCCGTGCGGCCGCCCGACACGGACTTGGCGACCGTCGAGCAAGCCAACTGGAGCGAGAAGCAGTTCCTTCTGGTGGGCGAGTTCGTCCGGCGCAACCACGCCCGCATGGCCCACGAGTTTGCGCTCTACGGATTCCCGGCGGGAACGGACATTGACGTGCCTGGCACCCTTGGCGACCAGAAGCTCGCCAACCTGATTGGCCTGATCGCGCGCAGCCACGGCATGCCGCTGCGCGACTGCGTCGACTATCTCGCCGACAGCCCGGAGTACGCCAAGAACAAGTGCGATCCGCGCTACGTCCATGCCCCCTACCTCATGTGCTTGCTGCGGGTAGCAGACTACCTGCAGGTCGATCCCGATCGGGCCCCGGCCGGGGTCGCCCAGCTTCAGAACAAGATTCGCAGCCCCATCTCAGACCGGGAGTGGAAGACACACGCTGCCGTCGAACAAATTCGATCAACGGGCGACGATGCAGAAGCGATCACCATCGACTGTCTGCCGCAAGACTGTGAGACGTTCCTAAATCTCCGACGTTTGCTGGCGGGATTGCAAGCCGAGCTCGACGCGTCATGGGCCCTGCTGGGCGAGGTATACAGCAAGCAAGGGGACTTGCAATTGCTGGGGCTCACGCTGCGTCGAGTGCGGTCCAACCTCGATCGGGACGACGATGTGCTGAGCCTTGTTGGCGACCGCTTCGTACCGACGCACGCCCGGTTCAAGTCATCAGATGCAAAGCTGCTGAACCTGTTGGTTGGTCCGCTGTACGACGATGACCCATTCGTCGGGCTGCGCGAGTTGCTACAGAACGCGGTCGATGCCCACCGGGAGCTGGCGGACCTCGTGAAGTCCGGCGACATCGCTCCTGACGCGGCGAGCCTGGGCAAGGGCATCAGCGTCACGTGGGAACTCGAGGGCGACGAGCCGACATTGACCATCACCGACCATGGTGTTGGCATGACGCCTGACACGGTGCGTAACTATTTCTTGAACGCTGGCGCATCCTTTCGCATGAGCGACGATTGGCGGCGCCGGCATGAGGACCACGATGGCCATTCGCGGGTCCTGAGGTCCGGCCGATTCGGCGTAGGCGCCCTGGCGGCGTTCCTACTCGGCGATACCATCGAAGTCACTACGCGTCACGTGACGAGTCAACACGGCGTTCGTTTTGTCGCAACTATAACTACGGACCCCATTGAGTTGGTCGTGGACCAAACATCGCCGCACGGAACGACGATCCATGTCAAGCTAAGCCCCCATGCGGTTGAGGCTATTCATGAGAAGGAGGGTACGCCTCGCTGGTTCTTCCTTGCCCATCCTGAGACCCGTTTCAATGGAGACGCTTGGGAAGGCGAGCTCCCTGACGAGAGGCAAACGCCATTGCCAGAGGGGTGGTATCGTGTACAACACGATGACTTTACTGATGTACATTGGCAGCCTAGGCCTCGATATTCGGTGGCTTCGTGCTATTGCAACGGCATCTGGTTGCCCGGCGAGCACGATGTCTTGGAGACCAAGCCTCGGTATTTCGGCACGCCGCATGTCTTTGGAGATATGCGGCCCTTGCCCTCGCCCACGGTATCGATTTTTGACCGCGATGCGAAGCTCCCGGTGTCGCTCGACCGCATGAGGCTGTTGAAGCCGACGCCGTTCCATATCGAACTCTCGCGAGAGATGGCCAAGGAGTGGTTCGCACACCTCGTTACTCACGCGTCTGTGCGTGATAATCGCAGTGTGGAGTTGGTTTACCATCCTTGTGAGGGCAGTGACATTGCTCCGTGTTGTACGATCGGAGGGTTGCTTGTGCTCAAGGCTGCGCTGCCTGCCTTATATGAATGGCCACAAAAACATATTCTGAGTGCGCCGCTTTTGGCAAACACCAGAGTGGCGTCGGAGGACGCTGGGACGCTCTATATTGAAGGCGACCTGGGGCGTGATCGGTCAAAGACCAATGATTGGGTGCGAGACATGGTCGCGGGTAGAATGGCTTACCACAAGGCGGCATCGGGTGCCGTTGCCCTCGGAAGCTACTGGACAACCAGCGACCATCTTAATTCACTTCCCGCGTATGTTATGGAGCAATTGGTCTGGGGCGAAGAAGACGGGGTTGAAGTCGCTTCATTCGGCGAAGTGTCTGATGATCACATGGAGCAACTCCTCCGATTGGCGGCCGCTCAGGGTGAAGATGCCAGAGTGGCCGTGTTGAATGTGCCCCAGCAATCCGAAGGCGTCGCACCGGGCTTCGAGGAGTTGGTCGAGGTCTGGCAGGCAGCCTTCGGCGACGGCCTCCCCCTGCTAGACGCCGATGCCCGCGCGGCCGCCATCGAGCGGGCCCGCCCCGTGCTGGCCCCGTACCTCACGGGCGAGGCGTCGCTGGGTGATTGGTGGACGATCGACCCGGTGACCGGCAAGAAGATCAACCAGGAGTAAGCCCCGGGTTGCCTGGGGCGGCTCTGTCGCCTGGCGGGTCAAGAATTTTGTTCCTCCCTGCATCGCGAGAAATCCGCCTATATGG
The DNA here is from genome assembly GCA_044440025.1 of Phycisphaerales bacterium JB060. GTDB lineage: Bacteria > Planctomycetota > Phycisphaerae > Phycisphaerales > UBA1924 > JAHCJI01. The sequence continues at coordinate 7,043 of JBITAF010000026.1, forward strand.
CCGGTTTTTCGCCTTGGGGCCCGCCACGACCCCAAAATCTTCGCCCAGATCATCAACTCGGACTGGAGTGCCCCCCGGAAGTGCCCGAAAACCAGTGTGCCGGCGTTGGTCGGCCCCGCACTTGGACGCGGGGCGGGCGTCGGGAAACACGTTTCGGAGACTCAGTTATGCCGACATCAACACGCTATCCGAGCCGCCAGGGCGATCTCATCCCCTGGAGCCGGGCTCGGGCCAACACGTGGAAGGGCGGACAGTCTGGCGTGCCCGACATCGGGCTCACACAGCTCCAGGCCGACACCTTCGACGCGGCGGTGACCCTGGTCGAGGAAAAGCTGGCCTTGCAGGTCGCCGCCATCGAGGCCGCCGAGCGGGCCAGCCAGGAAAAGGAGGAGGCATACCAGGACATGCTCCGCCTGCTGGGAAGTTACATGGGCATCATCGATGGCTACGGCAAGGCCACCGGCGACGCGGGCGTCTGGGCCCGGGCCGGCTTCGCCGAACCGAAGAAGGGCGGCGAGCGTCCCGCCCCGCCCACGCCCACCGTGGGCGAGACCATCACCCAGAGCGACGGCTCGGTGCTCTTCGAATGGGACGTCACCAGCGGCGGCGGGGCGCAGTACATCGTGCAGCGCTCCATCACCGATCTGGATGGCAACGAGGGCCCCTGGGTCATCGTCGACTTCACCAGCGAGAAGAAGTACCTGGACGAGGCCGTGCCGGTGGGCGTGCGACGCGCGACCTACCGGGTCCGCGCCCGCCTGAGCAACGGCCAGGCCAGCGGGTGGAGCTCGGTCGCCCAGGCCAACTTCGGCACCCAGGGCAGCCAGGGCGGGCCGCAGGCCAGGAAGGCCTCGGACTCGGGCGCGGCCTGAGCGCCCAGCACCGCCGCATCGACACCCGCGCCGGGCCCGCGCCCTTCGCGGGTGTTCTCGCGCGCACCGCCGGCCCGGGGTATGAAGCCGCGCTCATGCGAGCACACCGGCGGGGCGTGTGCGGGGCGCGGCCGGTGAAATCGGGTTCATAGTCTGGGGCGCCCTTGCCCGGCGATCTGGCGCCCTCGTAGCGTGCCGGACACGCACGTCGCACATGGAGGAACCACCGATGAAGATCGATAGCCTCGAGAAGTTGTATGTTCACGAACTGAAGGACCTGCACAGCGCCGAGACGCAGATCCTGGATGCCCTGCCCAGGATGATCAAGAACGCGACCGACGACGAGCTGAAGAAGGCCCTGGAGAGCCACCGCAAGGAGACCGAGGAGCACCTGTCGCGCATCGAGCGGCTCTTCGTGAATCTGGACTTCGAGCCCGGCGGCCACAAGTGCAAGGGCATCGAGGGCCTGATCAGGGAAGGCGAGGACGTGCTCGGGGAGACCGAGGACGAGGACGTGCGCAACGCGGCCATCATCGCGAGCTGCCAGCGCGTCGAGCACTACGAGATGGCCGCTTACGGGGTCGCCCGGGCCTTCGCCGCCAAGCTGGGCCGCCACGACGACGCCGAGGTGCTCACCACCACCCTCGAGGAGGAGGGCGCCGCCGACCGCACGCTCACGGGCCTGGCCGAGCAGCGGATCAACTTCGCGGCCCGCACGAGCTGAGCCGGATTCCCAGGGGGTCAATGTCGACAATGCGACATCCGCGGCGCCCTTTCGGTGTTGGTTTTCCGCATCGATCGGAAAATGCACTCGCGTCGGGGCGGCGTTTCTGGTAATCTGTACGTGCGGGGAAAGATCAGGACGGGAGAGCAACCGGCGGCAGAGCATGCAAACGCGGCGCTGTCGGGGCGCCAGTTGGGCGCCATCAGTCGGGCGCCAAAGGAGTCCGGGCATGAACCGCAAGTCGCGCGGCCACCGCCAGGCCGCAGGTCACCAGCACACACGAACGCCTGCGAACGCTGCCCATGTCGGTCGGCAGCGGTACATGACCATCCCCGGCATCCGTCGCCGGCGTCCGCCCATGTGGCACCTGGCCCTGTGCCTCGTGGCGGTGGCGATCGCGTTCGCTGGGCTGGCGTGGGTGTTCACCGGTGGCCCCGGGGTCGCGCAGGCGAGCGAGCGGGCGCCGTAACCGGGCCACACGGCCCTGCCTCCATTGTGGTGGGCACTACTCGGTGGACAATCGCACGCCGAAGAACCGCTCGGCGTTCGTGTCCGTGGCGTGCTCGAAGTCCTCGGGCCTCTGGCCTCGCGCCGCGGCGATGAAGCCCGCCGTCAGCGACACCATCCAGGGCCGGCAGGGCCGCTGCCCACGCACCGGCTGGGGGCTGAGATAGGGCGCATCGGTCTCGACCATGATGCGGTCGGCCGGCGTGAGCACCGCGGCCTCCATCACCTCGGGGGCGTTCTTATATGTCGCTACGCCCGTGAAGCTGATCATGGCGCCGAAGTCCAGGACCTGCCGTGCCTCAGGAGGCCCGGCGGTGAAGCAGTGGAACACGAAGCGTTCGCCGGGAATGCCACTCTCGATGAGGATCGGGATGAGGTCGTCGAACGCCTCTCGGCAGTGGACGACGATGGGCTTGTTTGCGCCCGCCTTGCCATGCTTATCGATCTGGCGAATCAGCGAGAGTTGCCGCAGGAGCACCGGTTCCTGCAGCGATCGTGGCGGATCGCTGTAATGGTTGTCCAGCCCGAGCTCGCCCCAGGCCACGCAGCGGTCCTGGGCGATGCAGTGCCGCAGCGGTGTGAGGTCGAAGGGGCCTTCCGCCGCGTAGAGCGGGTGGACGCCCGCGCTGCTCCAGACGTTGGGATAGATCGTGGCCAGGCGCAGGCATTCGATCGCGTTCATGGGCGTGGTGCTGATGGTGATGCACCCGCAAACCCCGTGGCGGGCGGCCTCGGCCAGTTCCTCGGGCACGCGGCCCTGGAAGTCTGGAAAGGTCAGGTGGCAGTGGGTATCGATCACGGGCAACCGTAGAACCTGCCGGGCCACTACGATGCGTCCGATGCGCATCCTCATGGCCATCCTTGGCGTCGTGCTGCTGGCGACCTCGGCCGCCGCCGATATCCGGTGGTACGTGGTCGAACTCCAGGACCAACCGGCCGGCTGGATGACCATCGAGCGTCGCGAGTCGGGCGAGCTTGTCACCACCATCACCGAGATGCGCGTGGCGGTCGGCCGCCAGGGCTCGGTGGTGGTCACCGCGTTCACCAGCGAGGTGGTCGAGAAGGTCGACGGAAACGTCCGCTCGATGCGTCGGGTGATCGAGGGCGTCGAGGCCGACGAGGCGACCTGGCGATTCGCCGATGGCGGCGTGGTGCTCGAGCGCGACGGCCAGCGAACGAACCTACCTGCGCCCGACGGCGTGCACGTCGGGCCCGAGGCCGAGCGGGCGTATCTGGCACGGCGTATTGAAGCGGGCGACGCGAGCATCAGCACGCGTGTGCTCGATCCGCTCAGCGGCGTGGAGCCCGTGCCAACATCACGCACGCGGAAGGGTCGCGAGCGGGTCGGCCAGGTCGACACCGTGCGCTTCGAGACCCGTCGCGGCGACGAGCAGCGCGTGGTCGACGAGTGGCTGGACGCCCGGGGAAACCTGGTGCGCGCCCGCACGGCCATCGGCGCCGTGGTGCAGGAGATCCGCCTGAGCGACGAGGCGACGGCGCGGCGGGCCCTCGCCAGGCCGCCCGACCTCATCGACGCCACACGGGTGAGCGCCTCGCGAGCGATCCGTGGGCACCAGCGGATACGGTCCGCCGCGTTCGTGCTGCGCGGCGGCCATGAGACGCCGGCGTTCTCGTCCGGGCCGCAGCAGGCCGAGCGCGTGGACGAGTCGGGCGTGCGTGTGACGATCGACCTGGAGCGCACGGGCCCGGCCATTGATCTGGAGGAGCCCGAGCGGGCGGCCCTGCTGGCCGCGACCGAGTTGCTCGAGGTCGATGACGAGCTGGTGGTCGAGCTGGCGACGCGTGCTGTGCGTCAGCTCCCGCCCGAGGCCTCGCCGGCCGCTCGGGCCGAATCGATGCGTTCGTTCGTGCACCGCTACATCACCCGGAAGAACCTGGACGTTGCATTCGCCAGCGCCGCCACGGTGGCGCGAGACCGGCAGGGCGATTGCACCGAGCACGCGACCCTGCTGGCGGCGATGCTGCGGGCACGCGGCATTCCCTCGCGATTGATCGCGGGGCTGAGCTACGAGCCCGCCGGGCCGGGTTCGCCGCCCGCGTTCGTGTACCACGTGTGGACGCAGGCACTAGTTGATTCGGGCGACGGCGAGCGATGGGTGGATCTGGACGCCACGCAGCGTCTGAGACCCAGGCACGCGGCGCAGATCGCCCTCTCGGTATCCGATGGCGGTCGCGCCGCCGATCTGTGGAAGGGCCTGGCGCCGACGCTGGGAACCATCTCGGTCGATGTGGAGGCGACGCGATGATCGATGCGCCACCGCCGCGGTTGCCCACCCGGGACGACGCTGGCCACAAAGGCGACTTCGGCCGCGTGGCCGTGCTGGGAGGATGCGCGTTGGCAAGGAGCCGGATGATTGGCGCACCGGCGCTGTCGGCCCGGGCGGCCGTGCGCTCGGGGGCGGGGCTGGTGCGGCTGCTGTGCCCCCAGGGCGTGCTCGACGGGGCGCTGGCCCTGGCCGACCACTGCACCGGGCGTGCCCTGCCGTGCGATGCCGATGGCGCGGTGCTGGCAAGCGAGTCGGTCGCCGTGCTCGACGAGGAGATCGAGAACGCCGACGTGCTGGTCATCGGCCCGGGGCTCGGCCGTGGACCGGGCCCTGCCGCACTTGCGTTGCGTGCGGTGCAGCAGAAGCTCACGCCCGTGGTCGTCGACGCCGACGCGCTCAACGAGTTGAGCGAGACGCCGCAACTGGCCCTCGACTTCCACGCGCCCGCCGTCGTCACGCCCCACCCCGGGGAGTTCGCGAGATTGGCCAGGGCATTGGGCATGGACACCAACGCGACCGACGACGCCAGGCGCCCGCAAGCCGCCGAGCAGCTCGCCCAGCGATTGGGTTGTGTCGTTGTGCTGAAGGGCGCGCGCACCGTCGTCAGCGATGGCATCCAGACCTGGAGCGACGAGACGGCCGACTCGGCCCTTGCCACCGGCGGCACGGGCGACGTGCTCGCGGGGCTCATCGGTGGGCTCATCGCCCAGCACGCCCGGCCCATTACGCACGAGCTCGCCCGCTCGAAGCTGGGCGACCACGCACGCCACATGCCCGAGGACGGCCGGCTGAGCCTGTTCGAGATCGCCCGCTGCGCCGTCGCCGCCCACGCCCACGCAGCCAGTCTCTGGCGAGAGAAGCACCATGCCGACGCGGGGCTGTCGCCGGTGGAACTGGCCGATGAGTTGCCCGAGGCGGTTACGGCGCTGCGGGGCTGACGTTGATCGGAAGGCGTCCCTACGCACGACCAAGTCGCTTGCGGACCAGCACGCCGCCTCCCAGCAGCAGGATGACCACGCCGCCGAGGATGAGCGCGAAGGACCAGCGGCCGGATGGATCGCGGGCATACCCCTTTGGCACAGCGCCGACACCCTTGGCTGCGTCGAGCGCCCCGCTGGGCTCACGAACACGCTGCGTTTCGACGCTAGTGAGCATGGCCATTGCTCCTTCGGGCGTGAGGGCATCCGAGGGCAGGTCTTCGGCACGGACGAGTTCATAGCGGCGCGTGCCGGTCGATCCCGTTCTTTCGTAGCCGACTGGCCAGAGCTTGTCGCCATAGTCGTACTTGATCGTCGTGGACGCCGCTCGTTCGCGCACCCGACCGTCTGGTCCGACCTTGATGATCCATCGATCGCGTCTGACGACCGCCGATGCTGGAATGTCCGCCTCTGCCATGCCCGGCACGCCTTGAAACACATCCATCTCGAACTCGAATCCGCCGTCCTTCCTCGGTCTTAGATCGAGGACAAGCTCTGGCCGTGCCAGAACGAGTCGAAGAACCTCGGCCGGTGCGGGCTTCAGTGCCGACGGATTCAACATCGCGGGCGGATACGCCTCGGTGGGATCGAGCCACGAGCATCCGGTGCTCAGCCGCCCGGCGAACTGCCGACCAGTCGGGGACACGCCGAGGGCAGTCCCGGACTGGATGCGAATGATGCCGCCGTTGTCATAATCGAAACCGATCAGTTCTCTTGAGTAGACGTTTGGTGGATCAACAACTTCATACAACAACCGGACTCGGCCTTCTCTCGGGACGGCCGGCTCGACGAGCGCGACGAATCGTGACCAGTCAGCAGTCTGGGCGAGTACCAGCACGATTCCGACAAGTGGCGGCAACAGCATGGCATCGGCTCCAAACCCTGTACTTCACAGGTGACGTGGTTCTCGTGATGTCGCACGAGTGCGGCAGGACAGTACCCAGCGAGCTACCTTCGATCTCGACCCCGAACCCCATGCCACGTCGACATGATCGGCCCGCCGATGCCTTCCTGGCGGACGAGCTTTCCATCTTCTACATAGTCAGGCCAGCGCCCCATTTCGGCGCTGAGGTCGGCCATCACGATCGGACCCACCGGGTGCACGGGAGCACAACACCAATGGCCGCGCCACTCGCCCGTCCACACCCACCACTGCCACATCAGTCCCTTATCTGACGGGTAAAGAACCTGCGATTGTCGAATGGGAGACGTGCGGGCATCGGAGTACGGCACGAGGCCCTCGGGCGTCATCCTTTCGGGGTCGTAGCACATCGCAAAGGACATCGCGTATCGGGGGTTGCCGCCGTTGTTGGCAAACCACTCGGGATCCGCTTGCTCTTTCGATTCGAGCAAACCCGCCTCGATCAGCGGCTGCCACCAGTGCAGCGAGGCGTTCTCGGGATGCTCAGCGCCAATGGGATACCGCCCGTTGTTCGAGTCGGCGTACATCGATATGAGCATGCCGTTGTCGCGGATGCGGGCCATCTGGACCGTCAGTCGGGCGCTGTCGCGGGACCTGGAGAGCGTCGGCAACGCCAGCCCGATGAGGATCATCAGGATCGCTACCACGACCAGTAACTCAATCAGGCTGAACCCACGAGCCCTCATGGAAAATCCTAGCCCCCCCCCGGAAGGCAAGCACACCCCGGTCTACGGGGCCTGCTGCTGCTGCTGCGGGGGCGGCGGCGGGTTGGCCTGGTGCCACTTCCACCGCGTGTACAGCATCAAGCCGCACAGGATGAGCCCGATGCCGAAGCCGATGAAGTAGGTCTTGAGCTTCTCGCGTCGTTCCATTATGAGGTCCGCTTCTTCCGCCGCGCCGGCTTGCTGCCGGGGGCACCCGGCTTGCCGGCCTTACCGCGTCGCTGCCTCTTCTTCTGTTTGCCCTCGTCGAGTTCGCTCCGCCGCACCTTGGCCGTGTCGCCCTGGGCGATGCGTTCCTTGAGCTTTCGCGCTTGATCGCGCAATCTGGCAGCCTTCTCAAACTCAAGGGACTGTGCGGCCTCGAGCATCTCGGCCTCCAACTCGCGCATCAGCTCGGCGATGTCGAAGGCTTCTTCGGCGCTGCCGGCGGCCTCGCGGGCCGTCTTGCGCGCCCGAAGCTGCATCTCGATGCCGCGGCGGATCTCCTTCCTGATCGTCGCCGGCGTGATGCCCATCTTCTCGTTGTAGGCCTCCTGCTTCTCGCGGCGGCGGTCGGTCTCGTCCAGCGCGTCGCGCATGCCCGGGGTGATCTTGTCGGCGTACATCACGACCCGGCCGTTAATGTTTCGTGCCGCCCGGCCCATGAGCTGGATCAGGCTGGTGGGGCTGCGCAGGAAGCCCTCCTTGTCGGCATCCAGGATCGCTACGAGCGCCACCTCGGGCAGGTCGAGCCCCTCGCGCAGCAGGTTGACGCCCACCAGCACGTCGAAGGCGCCCTCGCGCAGCTCGGTGATGATCTCGAGCCGTTCCAGGGTTTCGATGTCGCTGTGCAGGTACCGCGTCCGGAGGCCGTTCTGATCAAGATAGTTGGCAAGATCCTCGCACAATCGCTTGGTCAGCGCCGTCACCAGCACCCGCTCCCCGCGCGCGACCGTGGCCTTGCACTCCTCGAGCAGGTCGGGCACCTGGCCATCTGCCGGTTTGACTTCCACGCCCGGATCAAGCAAGCCCGTCGGCCGGATGACCTGCTCGGCGATCTCCCCGCCGGTGCGTTCCAGCTCATAGGGACCGGGCGTGGCGCTCACGAACATGAGCTGGGGGGCCATGCGCTCAAACTCCTCGAAGCGCATCGGCCGGTTGTCCAAGGCGCTGCTGAGCCGGAAGCCATGCTCGACCAGCGTCTCCTTGCGCATCCGGTCGCCGTTGAACATCGCTCGGATCTGCGGCAGGGTCACGTGGCTCTCGTCGATGATCACCAGCCAGTCGTCAATGTTGGGCCGCTTGGCCCGCCGCTCATCGTCGCGCTGCACGAGCTGGTCGTTGGCATCCTTGCGCGGCAGCATGTGCGCTTCGCCAAGGCCGGGCCGAGGCGCATAATCGAAGTAGTCCATCAGCGTGAACGGCCGCTCGCCGGGCATGCGGCCGTCGAAGAATCGGCTGTAGTTCTCAACCCCCGGGCAACTCCCCGTCTCGCGGAGCAGGTCCAGGTCGTACTTCGTGCGGGCCAGCAGGCGTTGGGCCTCGAGCAGCTTGCCCTCGCTGCGAAGCTCGAGCACCCGCGAGTCCAGCTCCCTGGAGATATCATCGCAGATGCTCTCGAGTTGTTCCTCGGGCAATACATAGTGCACCGCCGGGAACAGGTGGAACGTCTCCTCTTCCGCGAGCACCTCGCCACTGGTCGGATTGATCAACTCCAACCGGTCCAGATCGTCGCCAAACAGGTCCAGCCGCACGGCGAACTTCTCCGAGGCCGGCCACACCTCGATGACGTCCCCGCGCGCGCGGAAGCGGCCGCGGGAGAACTCGTAGTCGCTGCGCTTGTACTGCATCGCCGTCAGCGACGCGAACAACTGCCGCCGATCGACCCGCACGCCCTTGCTGAAGGTCAGCACCTTGTCACCGTACGCCTCGGGCGAGCCCAGACCAAAGATGCACGAGACGCTGGCCACCACTACCGTGTCGCGGCGGCTGAGGATGTTGCTCGTCGCCGCCAGGCGGAGCTGGTCCAGGTCCTCGTTCCGGCTGGCGTCCTTCTCGATGTAAATGTCCCGTTGGGGTATATACGCCTCGGGCTGGTAGTAGTCGTAGTAGCTGACAAAGTAGTTCACGCTATTGTGCGGCAGGAACTCCTTGAGCTCCTCGTAGAGCTGGGCCGCCAGCGTCTTGTTGTGGCTGATGATCAGCGTGGGCTTGCCCAGCCGCTGGACCACGTTGGCCATCGTGAACGTCTTGCCCGTGCCCGTCGCCCCCAGCAGCGTGGCGGCGTCGGCTCCCGTGTTCAGCCGCTTGACGAGCGACTCGATCGCCGTGGGCTGGTCGCCCATGGGCTTGAAGGCGCTGACGATCTCGAAGGGGCGGGCGGGCACGGGAAATGGTAGGGGAGGCGGGCTACGCGTCGGCGTCGAAGCACGCCCACGCTTCGGCCTGGGTGATGGCCTGCCCGGGCGCGATGCCATCCTCTAGAGGCATGTCCGCCCGCCCGCGATTGGTCGCCGCCAGGATCGAGTCTTCCGGGTCGGGCCGTACGATGGGAGTGTCGCTGCCAAAGAGGATGTCGCGGCCGGGCGTCATGCCGCTGTCAATGAGTTCCCGTAGGGGCAGCGCCCGATCCAGCCGATCCGGGCACGCCCGCCGCAGGGCCTCGATGTCGTACAGCAGGTGGCACGGCTGCGCGCTGGCGATGACCCCAAGCTCGGCAAACCGTGGCACGTCGGCCTCGTCGATCACCTCGGCGTGCTCGATCCGCACCGACCCCCGCGGCGCCCGCACCCGCTCGGCCGCGTCGAGCACGGCCCGCACCGCGGCATCGCCGATGGCGTGGGCGGCCAGTTGCAGTCCCTCGCCCACGCACAGCCGGATGGCGTCCTCGATCTGCTTGTCGCTCATCAACTGCATGCCAGACGGGTGCTCGGCTCGGCCGTCGGCGAACGGGTGCAGCATCCAGGCCGTGCGCGAGTTGAGCGTGCCGTCGACGAAGATCTTGCCGCCGCCCAGGCGGACCTGGTCGCATTGCCAGTCGTGGCGGGTCTTGAGGCTGTCGGGGAGGTCTTGGACGAGGGGGTAGAGGGCAAGACAGATGCCATGCGGCATTTGGACTGACTTGATCGCTTCGCCAAGGCCGGACTGTGCTTTGAGGTCGTGGACGTGCGTGAACCCGTGCGAGACGATGTCTTCGATCGCACGCCGCAACTCGGCGGCATCGATGTCTTTCGGTTCCAATCGCTTCCAGGCCAGGGCCGCGGCGGCCTCGTACAGCACGCCCGTGAGCGCACCATCGGGCTTGCGGCCGATCTGCCCGCCAACGGGGTTCGCGGTGTCGATGCCAATGCCAATGACGGCCAGCGTGTTCGAGTTCACCATCATGGCGTGATAGTCGAAACACCACGCAGCCACGCACGCCTCTGGGCTCGCGAGGTTCAACTCGTCGAGCGTTGGCCAGCCCGGCTCGAGCCAAGACTCCGGGCGAGCGCCATGTGCGAGCACCACATTCCGGCCGACCGCCGCATCAGCAATGGCGTCGAGCATCTCTTGTGCGGTGGAGCATGCCTCGAGTTGCACCATCTCCATCGCTCGCCCATGCGCCAGCACGTGCGCGTGCGCCTCCCGCATCCTCACCGGCCGCTCACCCACGCATCACCTCCCCGATCGCCACCCGCGCCGCCGCCTCGTCCATCGCCGGTTCCTCGAACCCCAACCGCAGCACGTCGAACGCCGCCTTCACGTGCACGCCCCATTCGTCGACACCGACCGCGATGGGAGACTCGGGGCGTACTCCGGTCAGCCGGGCGCACGCGTCGGCGAGCCTGCCTTTGTCTCCATTGAGCAGCTTGCACAGGGCGGGCACGTGGGAGCGCACCGGGTTGGGCGTCAGGACATCCTCGGCTACGTGCGTGCGACCATCCCCGTCAGCGTACCGGGCGAACGAAACGGCAAGCGACACCAGCCGACACTTCGGTGGCGTCGAACCGTGGTAGGCCAGCCAGCGGTCGGCCTCGATCTCGTCGGGGTCGGGCAGGTCCTCGCCGCCCTTCGAGTTCTCGAGTGAGAGCTCGATGGCCGGGTCGAGTTCCTGCGGCGCGGCGAACGCCCAATGGCCGGCCTCGTCCAGGTCGTGGTGCATGGGCAGGGTGACCGAGCCGCCCGTCTCGGCCACGACCAGCCGGCAAGGCTCGGCGCCGGCCTCGCACACCAGCATGCCGGCCAAGTGCGCCAGCACCCGGGCCCTGGTGCGCTGCTGCTCGGTGGGTTCGTTGTGTGGCATGGGTGATTGTTGCCACCGGTGCGGCGGGGAGCGCAGCAAAAACGGCGATCCGGGATGAGCCGGAACGCCGAGAGAATGCCAGGCATTGGCCGTGCCTTACCGACGAACGGTGCGGCGGGTGGCCTTCTTGCGGGCCCCGGTCTTGCGTGGGGCGGCCTTGCGGGTTGCCTTCTTGCGGGTGGCCTTCTTTGCGGTCTTCTTGGCGGCCTTCTTGCGGGTGCCGGTCTTGCGAGCGGCGGTCTTCTTGGCGGCCTTCTTGCGGGTGGCCTTCTTCGCGGTCTTCTTGGCAGCCTTCTTACGGGTGCCGGTCTTGCGGGCCCCGGTCTTGCGGGCGGCGGTCTTGCGAGCGCCGGCCTTCCGAGTGGCCTTCTTGCGGGTGGTCTTTTTTGCCGTTTTCTTGGCCGCCTTCTTGCGGGTGGCCTTCTTCCTCGCGGCTTTCTTCGCCATGAGCAATCTCCTGCTCTGTTGCCCGGCTTCGCTTGGTTACCACGCGCGCCGTCGTGCGAGTCGGGCAATCCGCGGACAAAGGGCGCGCGCAGCGTGTATCGGGTCTGTTCCCCACGCGGCTTGAGTAGTCTACTAGAACTTTCTGTTTCGTCCACAAAGTTTTCAAGTCAATCGACCACCCGGAACTACGGCGACACACCATGCAGCACACCATCGACATCCTCCTCGTGGGCGCCTCGGGCGCTCTGGGGTCGCGCATCGAAGCGCTCGCGCTGGCCGACGAACGCTTCGACGTTCGCGCCCGCATCGACCGCGAGCATCCGCACGCGTCGGTGCGCGAGGTTGCCGCGCAGAAACGCGAAATTGTCGTTGATTTCTCGCACTTTTCGGCCGTTCACGAGTCCGTCGAGCTCGCACGAATGCGCGCGGCGCCGCTCCTGATTGGCACCACGGGTCTCGATCACGAGCACCTGCGCGAGCTGCAACGGCTGGCCGCCGAGGTGCCCGTGCTCGTCGCGCCCAACACCTCGGTTGGGTGCGTCGTGCTCATCCAGATGGTCCAGAAAATTGCCGATGCGCTCGGCGAAAATTTTTTTCCGTCAATCGTCGAATGGCACCGTTCGGGCAAGGTCGACGCCCCTTCCGGCACCGCCAACGCGCTGCGTGAAGCGATCGAACAGGCAACCCGCGGGGCCTCGAACTTCGGTCCAAAGGGGGTCGCGTCGGTGCGCGCGGCGGGCATCGTGGGCGAGCATCTGGTCCGATTCGACAGTCTCGAGGAGACCATCGAGATCACGCACAAGGCGCACTCACGCGATGTCTTCGCACGCGGCGCACTGCGAGCCGCCGCCTGGCTGGTAGACCAGAAACCGGGCCGCTACGACATGGCCAACGCCCTCGGATTGGCCGAGGTTGGCCTCTGAGAGCCGCTCAGACGGTCTGTGGGGCAGGTTCGGAGGGTTCCTCGGCCGGTTCCCCGGCCGGCTCGTTGGCGGGCTTGTCGAGTTGCTCGGGCGTGTCGGACGGTGGTTCGACCTTCACGGGCTCGGGCTCACTTTGGTGCTGTGACTCGGGTGCAGGGGGGTCCTGAGGTTCACTCTCGGGCTCCACACGGCGCACCTTCACGACGTTTCCGGGCGCCGTGATCGCCCCGGTCGACTCGGCCATCCGTCGGACGCGATCGGACATCTCCCGGAGCCGCTGCGCGTCGTCGCGCTCGCGTTCGGCGCTCCGCAGGCCACCCTCGGGCGCCAAAGTGGCCAGAAACACACCGTTGACGCGGTTGTACAACTCGAGGGTCTGCTCGTCGTTGATCTGGGGCGCAACTCTTGCGCGTACCACTCCGCGGTACGGGTTGTACCAGAAGCTCGCCGCACGGTGGCCGTCGGCGTCGAACGCCACCGGGTCCGCCGGATGATCGCGGTCCGCGTCCTCGGCGGGCGCAAGTTCTACCCATGGCCGATCGCCGGTGAGCAGATGGTTCAGTGGCGGGTCATCGTCGAACCAGTGGCCCTCGATGGTGTTGGGCCAGCCACGACCGTTCACCGCCACGCCGTTGGTGGTTGCCTGGACCTTGAGCATGGAGTGGAACTTCGCGAGCGAGAGCTCGGTCTGGACCACAACATCCTCGATGGACTCGCTTCGGGTCTGCTGGATGACCACCAGCGTGACCGCCACCAGGCACAGGCCCAGCGCCACTACATCCACGATCCGGCGCATGCTGGAGCGTCCATTCGACATCGCGTCCCTTTCCATAGAGACGCATCGGCGATGCCAGACCCCCGGTTGGCCCACAGGCCGCATTGGGCCCCCGTGGCGGCTGTTGGGGGCGGTCCTGCGGATTCTGAGGGCCCGGGCGGAGGCGGCGGGCGTCCGCTAAACTGCTCTAACCATGGCGATTGAGATCCGAGAACTTGCGTGCGGGGCGGTGCTGCTGGTCGAGCCGATGGCCGGCGTCAAGAGCTGTGCCCTGAGTTGGACCCTGCTCGCGGGTGCGGCCGCCGAGCCAGAGAGCCGGCTGGGAGTCGCGGGCATCGCCGCAGAGATGGCCCAACGCGGCGCGGGCGGGCTAACCAGCCGCGAGCACGCCGACGCACTCGACGCGGCCGGGGTAAGCCGCAGCCTGGACACCGGCGTGCGAACCAGCCGGCTGTCGGCGACCTTCGTCGGCCAGGATCTGGACCGCGCGCTCCCGCTGCTGGCCGACACCATCGTCCGCCCCAACATGGACGAGGGTGCCTTCGCACCGGCCAAGAGCTTGGCTATCCAGGAACTCGACGCGCTGACCGATGATCCGCAGGAGTGGGTGGGCGTCGAAGCGATGGCACGCCATTTGCCACCGCCACTCAATCGCTCGACCTACGGCACGCGCGCTGGTCTCGAGGCCTGCACCCACGCCGACGCGGTCGATTTCCTGAAGAAGGGCTTCGTGCCACGCGGCAGCATTATCGCGTTGGCCGGCGACGTCGACCCGCTGCTGGCCCAGGAGACGCTGAACAGGGCCCTCGACGGCTGGGCGGGCAAGGCGGCCGAACTCATGGCCGGCGGCGCGCCCGAGCGCGGCAACCACCATCTCGACGACGACGGCGCCCAGGTGCAGATCATGGTTGTCCGGCAGGCCCCGCGCGACGGCACGCCCGAGGCCGCCTGCGAGCGCCTGGCCACGGCGGTGCTCAGCGGCGGCATGTCCGGCCGGCTCTTCACCGAGGTGCGCGAGAAGCGGGGCCTGTGCTACGCCGTCCATGCCGCATACACGCCCGAACGCGAGGCCGGGTGGGTCTCGGCCTATGTCGGCACGACGCCCGAGCGTGCGTCCGAGTCGCTCGAGGTGCTGCGCGCCGAACTCGACCGCATCGCCACCGACGATGGTTCCCCGACCGAGGAAGAGTTCGAGCGGGCCCGAGTGGGGTTGAAGAGCCGCATCGTGTTTGGCGGCGAGTCGACCGGCGCTCGGGCGGGGGCGCTGGCCAACGACTATCGCAAGTTAGCCCGCTGCCGGACGCTGGAAGAGCGGGTCGCCGAGATCGATGCGGTAACCCTGGACTCGCTGCGGGCCCACCTGGCTGGCTTCGACCGTGGCACGCCCACGGTGGTTACCCTCGGGCAATCACTGAGCGCTCAGCCGACCGGGGCGGAGGCCTGACCCCATGCACGCGCTGACCCTGCGCCGGCTCATCGAGCAGACGCTGGTCGTGCTGCTCATCGCGTTCCTGGGCCTGGCCCTGATCTATCCGATCGTGCTGACCATCCGTGGCGGCTTCGCAAGCGACCCCGGCGGCGACGGCGGCTGGACCATCGCCCACGTGCTGAGGGTCTTTCGAGACCCCGTGACCCGCGAGGGCCTGTTCAACGCGTTCTGGATTGCCACCGGCACGACAATCCTCAGCGGCCTCATCGCTGTGCCGCTGGCTCTCTTGGCAGCCCGGCACCGGTTCCCGTTCAAGGGCGTGTTCAGCGCACTCATCCTGGTGCCATTGATCCTGCCGCCCTTCGTGGGCGCGATCGGCTTTCGGGCCCTGATGGGCCGCGAGGGCATGCTCAACACGCTGCTGGGTACGAACTGGGACGTCATGGGCGACGCCAAGGGCCTGGGCGTGGTCATTGTGCAAGCGCTGCACCTCTACCCCATCCTCTACCTCAACACGACGGCCGCGCTGGCCAACCTCGACCCGGCTATGAACGAGGCGGCCGAGAACCTGGGCGCCGGCCCGTGGCGGCGCTTCACACGCATCACGCTACCGCTGATCCGCCCCGGCCTGTTCGCCGGCGGCACGATCGTCTTCATCTGGGCGTTCACCGAACTGGGCACGCCGCTGATGTTCGACTACGACCGCGTGACGGCGGTGCAGATCTTCTACGGGCTCAGCGAGGTCGAGGGTTCAGCCCGGCCCTACGCGCTCACCTTCGTGCTGTTGGCCGCCTCGCTGGCGGCGTACGCCGCCGGCAAGCTGGCGTTCGGCCGCCGCGGGTACGCCATGAGCACGCGGGCGACGCGGGCGGGCAGCGAGGTGCCGCTGCGGGGCGCCCGGGGCTGGCTGGCTGCGGGCGCGTTCCTGGTGGTGACCATCCTGGCCGTGGCGCCCCACATCGGTGTCGTGCTCATGAGCGTCAGCGGCGTGGGCCAGTGGTACCGGAGCGTGCTGCCAAAGAGCTTCACGCTGGCACACTTCGGCGTGGCGCTGGGCAGCGACGCGGCCTTTCGCTCCATCGCCAATAGCCTTATCTACTCGGCCATGGCGGTGGTGCTGAATGCAACCATCGGCGTCACGGTCGCATACCTGATCGTTCGCACGCGGGCGGTGGGGCGAAGTGTGCTCGACACGCTGTGCATGCTGCCGCTGGCGGTGCCCGGGCTGGTGCTGGCCTTCGGCTTCGTGGCGGTGAGCCTGGCGTGGCCGTTCCGCGGCACGATCAACATGGGCTTCGGTGAGATCGGTGCGCCCCTGGACGGCGTGGTCTCGGTGGTCGGCGTCGACCCCAACCCAATCCCGCTGCTGGTGCTTGCCTACGCCGTGCGCCGGCTGCCGTACATCGTGCGGTCGGTCGTGGCCGGGCTCGAGCAGACCAGCGGCGAGATGGAAGAGGCGGCCCTGAACCTGGGCGCGAGCCGGATGCGGGCGATCCGCAGCGTGGTGCTGCCGTTGATCCTGGCCAACATCATCGCCGGGGCGCTGCTGGTGTTCGCCTTCAGCATGCTGGAGGTGTCAGACAGCCTGCTGCTGGCCCAGAAGCAGGACGACTGGCCGATCACCCGGGCGATCTATGCCTTCAGCAACCGCCAGGGCGACGGCCCCTACATCGCCAGCGCCATGGGCGTCTGGGGCATGGCCTTGCTGACCGTGACGCTGGTGGGCGCCAGCGCCCTGCTGGGCAAGAAGATGGGGGCGATCTTCAGGGTCTAGGGAGGCGGAAGAAGAGATGGTCAGAATCGCAATCGTGGTCGCGTGCTGTTTGGTCCATCGTGCGGCGATCGCGATGGGCCATGCCGAATCTCTCGATCGCCAGGATGAAGCGATCTACGCCCTGTTCGAGAAGTTCACGTTTTCACCGCATGTCGGTCGCCCGAGCCACGAACTCGCGACCCGAGTGCTGGCCTCGTCTGTCCACGGCCGGCGGGTGGCGGTGGACATGCTGGGCGAAGATGAGACGCGGCCGTTCATGCTCGCGTGCTCAGTGTTGGGGGCAGTGCCCTCGAAGGACGCCTACGACGCCCTGCGCGCGGTTGCGAGGGACGAGAGCCGCCCGATGAGATGGCGGACGTACGCGGCCAGCGTCGCGGCCTCGCTGGCTGGCTATGGCTTGTTTGATTCCGGGGTTGAAGTTGGCCTCGAAGGCGAGGCCGAGCTGCGGGCGTTCCAGGCGTGGCTCGACCGGAACCCGCCGCGCTTCGGCTCGGACCACATCGAGCGCGTCGGCGACCGCCTCCGGGACGTTCGTCGCCGGATCCGTGGAGCCATTAAACGCGATCCCGAAGCCCCCGGAGACCTGGTGGACGAGTGGAAAACGATTGGCTTTCTCTCGCTCGAACTCGGGCTGGCTCACCAAGCGTGGGATCGAGACGCCCTGCGCGTTCTGGTCGAGCATGCGGAGGGCATGCTGTCCATGCCGCCAGCCGACGCCCGCACCGAGCGGCTGATCGTCAACACCACGAACTGGTTCATGCACCAAGCCTACTGGCACGCCTGTCCCGACCCCGAGTGGCTGCCGGCGGTTCGCGCCTCGAAGACCCGAGACGAGCTTCGGGGATTGCTCGACGCGGTCGACTTCCACGCCGATCGCCACTCGCCGCAGCCTCGCGTTCGCGCTTGCGTCAATGGCCTCGAGGCTCTGGGATTCGAGATCAGTAAGGACCGATCGGCGGCTGAGAACCTCGAGGCGTTGCACGCGGCGATCCGATCGGAAGACCTTCGAGCCGCGTTCCTGGCCGGTCAAGTGCTCCACGCGATGGGCGTGATCTCCTGGCCGCTTCCACCACCGCCCGACGAGGCTCCGCTGGTTGTCGACGCGTGGCGGTCGGTCGTACTGGGAGAATCCGCACACCACGCGGCCGCGGCCGGCACCGCTCCGGCGTGGGACGTGCACCAAGAGGCTTGGGTCTTGGCTCCGATCCGCCCGTGGCCGTGATCCATCGCGGCGGCCACGCCGGCACGACGGGCGAAATCCCGATGTTTGCTGAAACTAACCTCGCCCGCTTCCCATATACCATGGGACGACCGACCCGTGAACGCTTCAAAAGAAGAAGGAAGAAAGCGATGCGACCGAACACTATGCGAACCCGCCTGCTCGCCGGCGTTGGTCTGGCCGGCGCCGTGCTCCTGGCCCAGGGCTGCGTCTTCTCGATCGGCGGCGGCAAGAAGGAGTACATCGTCGAGGACAAAGCGCGGCTGACCTCGGCCCAGATGGACGACGCCTTCACCGTGCGCTCCAAGTCCGACGTGCCCAGCTTCAGCCAGGCCGAGAACGCCCGGCTGGGCAAGCTGGGGCCCGACACCACCGTCGATCAGTTCCGCAAGATCTTCCCCGAGGCCGTGTACCGCGGCTCGAAGGAAGTTAACGGCGAGACGGCGCTGATCTATGAGGTCCGCGACCGCCGCGTGTACCGCTACGAGGGCTCGAGCTACGGGATGGTCCACGATGAGCCGGTATTCTTCCGCTTCGTCGGCGGCACGCTCGAGGGCTGGTATCACG
>JBITAF010000027.1:0-24186 GCA_044440025.1 Phycisphaerales bacterium JB060
GCCCAGGCGCAAGCTCGAGGGCGGCGTGACGCTCGTGCGGCCCATGCTGCGGGTGACGCGGGCCCAAACCGAGGCGATCTGCCGGGCGGCCCGGTGGCGCTGGGCCCACGACGACACGAACGACGACCCGGGCGGGCCCGACGCGCCCCTGCGGGCGGCGCTGCGGGCCCGCGTGCTGCCGGTGCTCGAGGAACTGCGTCCCGGTGCCGCCGAGCGGGCGGCCCGGGCGGCCGAGGCCATGAGCGAGGCGGTGCACGTGGTCGAGGGGGTCGTGGGCGGGGCGTGGGAGGCGATGGCCGAAGAGCGTGGCGGCGCGATCGAGCTGGACCGCCAGGCGTTCGGCGCGTGCCCGGCGGCCGTGCGCGAGGGGCTGCTGCGGCGGACGATTCGGCGCCTGGGCGATGCGGGGCACGATCGGCTCTCGGCGTCGACGGCGCGGTCGCTGCTGGTGTGGGTCGACGCGGGGCGCGGGGTGCGCGTGGTCGCGGGCGTGCGGTTCGAGCTTGATGGCACCGTGCTCAGGGCGGCGCGGGCCTGATCACGCCGCCCACGGCGCGCCAACCATGGGCCATGGCCAAGAAACCCACCAGCGCTGCTTTGACCAAGACCACCCGCCAATACACCCCCATCGCCCTCGACGAGTACAAGAAGCGCCGCCAGAAGGTCGGCAAGCTCCTGAAGGACGGCGTGAGGGGCGTGGGCCTGGTGTTCGCGGGCGAGCACTCGGCCTCGCTGCGGGGCGACTGGGAGCCCAGCGTCGAGTTCTACTACCTCACCGGCATCGCCGACGAGCCGGGGGCCGTGCTGCTGCTGGACCCAAGCCACCCCAACCCGCGGCGGCGTGAGGTCCTGATGTTCCGCAGCCGCGACCCCGAGGACGAGGCCTGGCACGGCATCCGCGAGGGTCTGAGTCCCGAGCTGCGCGATCGGCTGGGCGTCGGCACGGTCTTCCGCACGAATCGGCTCAACTGGCTGGTGACCGAGGCGGCCGGCCGCACGGGCAAGCTGGTGACCCTGCACGAGCCCCGGCCCGCGCCGGCGGGCGTGAACCAGGACCTTGCCACCTATCGCCTCGCCGCCGAGCGCGTGCCGGGGGTCAGCATCGAGAGCGCGTGGCAGCCCTTCTACCAGCTCATCGCCGCCAAGAGCCCCGCCGAGCGCGCGCTCATCCAGGGCGCGGTCGACGCCACCATGGCGGGCGTGCGCGCGGCGGCGCGGGCCATCAGGCCGGGCGCCAACGAGGGGCAGGTCATCCGCGCGCTGACCACCACCTTCGCCGAGCACGGCGGGGAGGGCAACGCCTTCAACCCCATCGCCGGCTCGGGCGTCAACGCCACCGTGCTGCACTACGGCGCCAACAACCGCACGATGGAAGACGGCGACATGCTCGTGCTGGATTCGGGCACCAAGATGGGCGGCTACTGCGCCGACATCACGCGGACCTTCCCCGTGAACGGCACCTTCAGCAGCACCCAGGCCGACGCGTACGAGCTGGTCCTGAAGGCCATGAAGGCCAGCATCAAGGCCTGCACGCCGGGCACCTGGATGCACGACGTCGACGCCGCCGCGCGCGAGATCATCGACAAGGCGGGGTACGGCCACGCCTTCTACCACGGCATCGGCCACCACCTTGGCATCTCGGTGCACGACGTGGACCCCAAGACCCCCCTCGCGAAGGACGCCATCGTGACCATCGAGCCGGGGCTCTACCTGCCCGACGAGAACATCGGCATCAGGATCGAGGACGACATCCACGTGGCGGCCGATGGGCCCAGGAACCTGAGCTCGAAGCTGCCGGTGGACCGCAAGGGGGTCGAGGCGCTGATGCGGGGTTAACCCGTAAGTACGCGTAAGGATCCTGGCCCATCGCCAACCCGGTAAGCCCTGATCTGACAGCATGTTGGCGGGCACGGCCGACCCGTGGACCCGCCGCTGCAAGGCCCGGATAACGCCGTGCGGCGCGGCACCCAACACGTGCGGCGCGTCGCCCAACACGTGCGGCGCGGCACCCAACACGTGTGGCGCGGGGCCCAACACGTGCGGCGCGGCACCCAACACGTGTGGCGCGGGGCCCAACACGTGCGGCGCGGGGCCCAGCACGTGTGGCTCGACACCCCACACGTGTGGCGCGGGGCCCAACAGGTGTTGGGCGGGATCCGGCAGGTGTCGGGCCTCGCGCCCCGGGAGAGAGCCGCCGGCAGCCCCGTCCGGTGGTTGCCCCGCGGTCACGCCGAGGCGAGCAGCGCCAGGGCCAGCACCCCGCGGGCGGTCCACAGCACGGTCCGGGCCCAGTTGGTCGCCACCAGCCGCCGAAACACGCGAGCCCTGGCGGCCGGGTCGCGGCCGCGCTCCAGCCGGGCGTGCAGGGGCACCTGGACGAAGAAGGTGCTGGCCCAGACCAGCGCGAGCAGGATGGCCCCCGCGATCGTCAGCGGGCCGGGCACGAGGACCAGCAGCGTGGCGGCCGCGGCGAGCTCGACGAGCATCGCCGGCCCAACGACCAGCGTGGTCAGCCCCTGGTGGCGGCGGCTGTAGTCGTTCCAGCCCGCGTCCCCCACGCCGGCAAACAGCGGGTAGTGCACGACCTGGACGAACCAGATCAGGCCGGCCATGAACCACGTGGCGGCGGCGTGGACCAGCGCGACGACGTCGGTCATGGCCGCTCGCTGTGGTATCGCAGTGCGTCCTTCAGCATGAGTGCGAAGGGGATCCACCACACGAGATCGTTCGTCAGGATGGTGACGCCAAAGGCGATGGGCAGGTCGCCGTTGATGAGCGCCTGCGCGAAGCCGATGGGCCCGAAGACCTTGCCCAGCAGGCCGACCAGCACGATGGGCCAGTGCCGCCGGTGGTCGCGCGCGGCGGCGAGATAGCCGATGCCGTAGACGCCCACGATCATGCCGATGCACTGCCAGAGCTGGGGGTAGCGGGGCTGGTCCATGCCGGCGAACTCGAACAGTGCGCCCGGAAAGAGCACGACCAATGCGCCCCAGAGGATGTTATAAACCCCCGCGGCCAGCAGCCACCAGAACGCCCAGCCGCGGCTTGGTTCGGATCGGTCCATGGGCGATGGTCGGCCCGTTAATAGGGCGCATCCGGCCGGGCGGGCCCGGCGTGGGGAGTTCCTAGGTTCGCGGCGAATCACCCGCGGGCCGGCGGGCCTTGTGCCAGCGGGCCAGGGCCAGGGCGTATGCGCCGAAGAAGACCGGCAGCAGCATCTCGAGCCCCTCCTCGATGGCGTAGCAGACCACGCGGATGCGGGGGTGCTCGTCCAGGTCGATCAGGCCCAGGTCGTCGCGCAGGATGGCGGGCGCGCGGTCGACCACCTTGGTGAACACGAGCATGAAGAACGCGAAGCCCAGGGCCAGGACCCACCAGGGCAACGGCCGCTTCCAGGGCTTGAGTTGGACGAGGCGGGCGACCAGGACGACCACGCTGGCGATGACCAGCACCATGACCGCGCCGGCGATGGCGACCTCCAGGGGCGAGCCCTCGCGGTAGTAGAAGGGCGGCTTGAGCATGCTGTAGTCGGTAAAGGCGATGTGCCAGTCCCACTCGCGGGCGGCGGCGGCGCAGGCGATGATCATGCCCGCGGCGACGGTGTGGGCCTTGGAGCGGAAGGCCAGGGGGATGAACAGCGCCAGGGCCAGCCAGAGCCAGGGCGAGGCCTGCTCGAAGGGGCCGGTCTCCTCGAACAGCGGCGTGCTGGTCTCGGGGGGGAGGGCCAGGGCCAGGACGGTGACGGCCGTGGCGGCGACCAGGGCGATGGCGACGCTGGCGAAGAACGATGCCCGGCCGGCTGGTGGTCTGGTGTTCACCGGCGATGCTAGGGCTACCCCGTCGCGTGGCGGCTACTGTCGGGCCGAGGCTCGCCGGGGCCCAGGAGTCCACTGGTTGCTGCTGATCTCTCGCGAATATCCCCCCTTCATCGGCGGCGGCATCGGCACGTACACGGTTCGCATGGCCCGGGCCCTGGCCGGCCAGGGGCGCGAGCCCGTGGTCGTGACGGTGGGCGACTGCGACGAGCCGACCGTGGAAGAGGACCCCGGCGTACGGGACGTGCGGGTGGTGCGGCTGCCGTTCCTCAATCATGCCGACGGGCAGCCCGACTGGGCGGGACCGCGGGACAGCATCCTGGCTTCGGCGAGCGGGCCGGCCTGCCACGCGGCGTTCTGGGCGTTCCACCGCGAGAGCGTCCTGGCGATGCAGCTGCGCGAGCACCTGCCCTGGCTGATCGAGACCTTCGCCCCCCCCGCCATCGAAGCGCCCGACACCGGTGCGTTGCTGTGGTTCATCCTCAACGAACGCCGGCTGGGCCGCGGGCCGCTGGCCGAGCGCGGGGCCGACGGCCCCCCGGTCATCGTGCACCTGCACTCGCCCACGGCGTGGATCGAGCAGTTGCAGGGAGGCCCCCAGGCGGGCCGGGCGATGGCCGAGCTGCGATCGATGGAACGCGACGTGCTGCGGTGGGCCGACGGCGTGGCCTGCCCGAGTCGGGCGCTGGCCGAATGGACAAGGGCATGGGAGCCGGACGCCGTCGACATCTCGGTGACGCCCTACCCGCTGGGCGAAGCGGTGGACGAGGATGCGCCGATGCCCAGCGGCGCCGAGATGCTGTTCGTCGGGCGGATGGAGCGTCGCAAGGGCTTCGACACGCTGGCCGAGGCGATCGGCAGGCTCGGCGAGGCCGCCCCGCCGCTGCGGATCGCCGGGCGCGACACCTTCGATTGGGTGGAGGGCGCGATGTTCGGCGCCACGGTGCTTCGCACGCACTGCCAGGGGCGCGACGTACGCGCCCTGGGCGAGTTGACGCCCGAAGCGCTGGCCGAGGAGCGGCGTGGCTGCGCGATCGCCGTCGTCCCCAGCCCGAACGACAACTATCCCAACACGTGCATGGAAGCGATGGCGGCCGGCCAGGTCACCGTTGCCGCCCGGGGGGGCGGCATGGCCGAGATGATCGAGGATGGTGTCAGCGGGCTTCTGTTCGAGCCTGGGGATGCCGACGATCTGGCCCGGGTGCTTGGAGCGGCCGCGGCGATGTCCACCGATGCGCGGCGGGCCATGGGCCGGGCGGGGCGGGATCGGATCTCGACCATCTGCGATGACCGGGCCGTGGTGGAGGCAAGGCTCGGGCACGCGGGACGCCTCCGCCCGGACCGTCCGAGCGGGAAGGCCGATCGGGAGGTGGCGCTGGTGGCCTTCACGCCCGTTGGGGAAGAACTGAGGGCGGCCCTGACCGCCGCCCTGCGAGCGAACACCGCGGTGGACGCGGTGGCGCCTTGGTTCGAGCGGGTGGGGCCCGATGGGCGGGAAGTCGTGGCGTTCTCGACGCCGTCTGCCGAGCAGCCCCGCTTGCTCGTGGAGCATCCCGGGCCGCTGGCGATCGACGCGGATTGGTGGCGACGGATGGAGGGCGAGGGGGTCGGGGGCGGGGCTCCGGCGATCCTGGCGGGGCTTGTCGAGCGGGGTGCCGCGGTGGCCGTGCTGCCCGATTTGATCGCGCCCGGGGCGCTGCCGATCCATGACGATTCTCCAGGCACGCCGATCGTCGAGCGGCTGACCGACGCCGAGCGGGCGATCAACAACGGGCACGCCCGGCTTGACGAGATGCAGCGCCTGCTGCGGAGCACCGAGATGAACCGGGACGCCGCCGCCGCCCAACTGCGGGATATCCAACGAAGCCGGGCGTATCGGCTGGCCCAGATCCTGTCTGTCCTGCGGCGCAAGATGCTGGGCGGACCGTAGAATGCACCCGTGAGTACACGTGCTTCCACTCCAGTTCCCGGCTCGGACCCGCACGACGATTGGGTCGTGCGCTGCGATGGGTTGGGCAAGCGGTTTAAGATCTACGAGAACTCCTGGCACCGCATCGGGGAGTGGTGCACGCTCAACCGCGCGCAGCTCCACCGAGACTTCTGGGCCGTGCGGGGCGTGTCTTTCGAGCTTCGCAAGGGCGAGTGCCTTGGCGTGGTTGGCCGCAACGGCAGCGGCAAGAGCACGCTTCTGAAGATGGTGACGGGCGTGGCGGTCCCATCGGAGGGCGCCTCGGCCCTTCGCGGTCGGGTGCTGAGCCTGATCGAGCTTGGCGCGGGGCTCAACAAGGACCTGACCGGCCGGCAGAACGTGCACAACATGGCCCAGCTTCTGAACTTCCCGCCCGGCTTTGCCCGTGAAAAGATGGACGAGATCGAGTCGTTCGCCGACATCGGCGCGTTCTTCGATCGGCCGGTCCGCAGCTATAGCAGCGGCATGACCGTGCGGGTGACATTCAGCATGTTCGCGGCGTTCGAGCCCGAAGTGCTGATCGTCGATGAGGCCTTGAGCGTCGGTGATATCTTCTTTGTCCAGAAATGCACGAAGCGCATCCACGAACTGCTGGACGGTGGCACGACCATGCTTCTGGTCAGCCACGACGCTGGGGCTATCACCAACCTGTGCGACCGGGCAGTTCTGCTCGAGCAGGGCAAGGTGGCCTTCCAGGGCAAGCCCGTGGATACGATCGCCCGCTACCACGCAGCGCTGCGTCAGGGCGGGGTGAAGGGCAAGCCGGTAGACAAGTGGCAGCGCGAGGACGACCAATCGGCCCCGACCCGCGAGCACCGGCCCGACACCACCCACGGCGCGGCCCTGGCCCACCGCATCATTGAGCACGACGCCATCGGCCCCACCGGCGGCTTGGAGCGTCGGCACGGCCACGGCGGGCTGACCATCCTGGCGGTCAGCATCAGTGACGAGCACGACGAGCCGTCCACCACCTACGGCATCGGCCAGACGCTGATGGTGCGGCTGCTGGTCGAGGCCAGCGAGCACGTGCAGACGCCGCGGGCTGGCGTGTACCTGACCAACAAGTTCGGCGTGCAGGTTTTCAGTCAGGGCACCGCCCAGCAGGGCTTCGACCTGCCGGCAATGGAACCGGGTGACCGGACCGTGGTGACATTCCGAGTGACGCTTGATCTGAGCCCGGGCGAGTACACACTGGGGCTGGGGACCAGCGAGGTCACGAGCGATGGCGACCCGAATGGCGCTTTCTTCCACGATCAGATCGAGGGGCTGGGACCCATCCGCGTGAACCACCCGCCCCTGGAGCCACTGCCGTTCTTCGGCGTGGCCCGATTGCCGCTTGCTATCGAGGCCGCGCCGGCAGGGCGCGCGGACGTTCCCGGGGCGCTGCCCACACAGACCACATGACGCAACACAATGCCCCCACTGGCCCCAATACCAACGCCCCGATCATCGTCCTGGGCGTTCCGCGTAGCGGCACGACGCTGCTGCGGACGATGCTCGACGCGCACCCAAACATCGCGTGCGGGCCCGAGACGCCCTGGCTGGCCGAGCACCAGCCGGCGACGCTGCTGGGACTGGTGCGGGCGATGGTCGAGCCCGAACACGGGTATTGCCAGAGTTACAAGCAGCCGCCCGAGGTGGTGCATCGAGCGGCGCGCGGGTTCCTTGACGAGGTCATGCTGGCGTATGCGCACGCCCGGGGCAAGAAGCGGTGGGCCGAGAAGACGCCCAACGCCTTGATGCACCTGGATGCATTACAACGGATCCTGCCCGACGCCAAGTGGGTGTGGATCACGCGCGATGCGTTGGACGTGGCACACAGCACAACGCATGTGGCTGAGCATCGTAGGGGCGTCTCACCGGTATACGAGCGGAAACTGCGTATGGGTCCGCAGCATTCGACACCATCGACCCCGCTGGCCGCCACGCTGCGATGGGTAAACTGGAACCGGCGGATCGATGGGTTCCTGCGCGGCAAGCCGCACCTGCATCTGAGGTATGAGCGGCTGGTCTGCGCCCCGCGTGCAGAGTTGGCCCGGCTGTGCCACTTCATCGGCGAACCGTTCGACGACGCGATGCTGGCGTACGACAAGTCCCGGCACGACCTACCGGCATGGGAATGGGGCAGCGCTGACGTTGCTCAGCATGGCCGGATCATCACCGGTCGCATCGGAGCGGGGCTGGAGCACCTGGACGAGCCATTGCGCGACGGTCTGGCCGCGGTCGCGTCGCTCTTTCGACCGCCGAGCATGGCTCGGCCGACGAGCGCACGTCATGTACTTGCGCCGCACGCGATGACAGCCGAGTTGATCGGCGAACAGGCCGACATGCTCTTGCCAGTGCCCCAGCCTCGTTCGCCCGAGTTGCGAGCGCAGATCGGCGGGACCATCGTGCGGCTGGCGTCACAGGGAGTTCATGGCGGGCCAGCAACCCTCGCCGCACCGCTCGCGCCCGCCGCTGTAGCAATGGCGTACGCCGGGCTGCCAACAACTATCGTTCCCGCGGACGACAACCACTCGCAGGCGCTGGAGCGTCACGCCCGGCAATGGCAGGTGGGCGACACGCTGCGGATCGTGCCCCCCGGCACACCCGCGGCTGCCCTCAGGACCCTGCCCCCCAATCCTGGAGACCCCAGCGGCCTGCGTACGCCTGCGCCGGCGCCACGCGCCGTGCTGGCCCGACTCGAGGAGCTTCGGAGTGAGCCGTTTACGGGATTCATGGGAACACTCAACGCGTTCGCCAAGACACACGGCCTGCGCGAGTTCGCCTCGTGGAGCAAGATCTGGGAGTATCCATGGTTGTGGCTGCGGGCCATCGAACCGCTGCCCCTGGCGGGCCTGCGGATCGTCGACATGGGCAGCGAGCTGAGCCCCATGCCCTGGTGGCTGGCCACGATGGGCGCCCGCGTGACGCTGGTGGAGACCGCCCGTGGCATGGAAGAGCAGTGGAAGAAACTGCGCGAGAAGCTCGGCGTCCGAGTCGATTGGGTCATCACCGACGATGAGACGATTCCCATTGATGACGGCCACGCACACCTGCTGACGAGTTTGAGTGTCATCGAGCATCAGCCAGATAAGAAGAAGGCAATGGACGAGATTGCACGGGTCTTGTGTCCGGGAGGCGTGCTGGCGATGAGCTTCGACATCTGCGAGGAAGGCATGGGCATGGCGTTCCCAGAATGGAACGGCCGGGCGCTCACGATGGCCGAGTTCGAGCGCGATCTCTGGAATCATCCGAAGTTTGCAGCGACCCGGCCGGCGGGAGCCATCGAGTGGAACACCCAAGATATCGGGCCCTACTTCGAGTGGCACAAGTCGACCGCCGAGCACCACACGTATGTCACCGGTGCGGCAGTGATGCGTCGCGACTAACGGGCCGCCGGCTCAGCGTCGCTCGGCCTCTTCCAGCAGCGCTCGGATCTCGCGGTATCGTTCCGAGCCATTGCCGCCGCGCCACCACAGATCGCGAGGGGTCGAGCCATCGGCGTCCCGGAGGTCGGCGTTGGCGCCCATCTCGAGTAAGGCGACGATGTTGGCCGCGTTCCCGGCCGCCGCTGCCAGGTGCAAGGGCGTCCGACCGGCGATTGTGGCGTCAAGCGGGTTGCCCATTTGCACGAGCAGGCGGAGGGCGTCTGACGCATCACGTCTCTGGGCCATCAGGTGGAGTGGCGTCTGGCCGCTCGGACCCACCGCGGTGGGGTCGACGCCGCGATCCACCAGCACCTCGATGGCGCGGCGGGGATCTTTCATGTCGACCGCATATGCGAGAAAGTGGTCCGAGGCAGACCTCGGATCGAACCCGCGGTCGATGAGCTCGTCGAGTAAGTCCAGGTCGTCGAAGCGAAACGCGAAGACGGCCTGTTCCTCGATCGCTTGCGGCGTGGAAGCCGCACGATCGAGCACGATGTTCTGGACTTTGGCGGAACGGCCGGCCAGCGTGACGAGGAACAAGTCGAGCGGCACTGATCCCGAGCCACGTGCGTCGGCCTCGTCGAACAATCGCTCGAGCAGCGCCGCGTCGTCGAACCACGCGGCGACGGCGATGGGCGCAGGCGTGTTGCGTGGCACCTCGGCCACCGGCGCGCCGGCGGCTAAGAGGATGTCGGCGGCGTCGTCATGTCCGCAGGCTATGGCCAGTGCCAGGGGCGAACGCTCGTCGCCGACCATGCCGGGGTCGGCGCCGGCCATGATTAGCTCGTCGATGATCCCCGCATGACCTCGGGCTGCGGCCCATTCGATGGGGCGGGCGGCCTGCATGGGGCTGATGTTGTGCGTGCGGAGCTCGGGGGCGTTGACATCGATTGCGGCGCCACCCGCGATGAGCGAACGCGCACGCTCGATGTCGCCGTGGGCGGCGGACTGGTGCAATGGCGGAAGGCGGTCGGCGGTGAGCATGCGTGTCATGGCAAAACCAGCCGTGAGCACCACGAGCAACACCAGCGAAACCGCGGCGAGCCTGGGCAAGCTCATGAACGACCAACTCGGCCTACGGCCCATGACCATGCCGCACTCGGGGCAGCGGGTGATCGGGTCGTCGGCAACGTCGAGCTCGTACGCGCAGTGGGCGCACAGGCCGCGGCGTTCGCGCTTTCGCCATCGCCGGCGACGCCAGAGCCAGATCGGCAACGGGAAGACCAGGAGCACGATGAACCAGATAGCGGCCCACGTCAAGGTATTCACAATCAGGCCCGCCCACATCGGTGTGAGGGGCAGGGCGTGCTCGTCCTCGGGGCTCCAGCCGATCATCGGCGGGTGGAGCGTCCCGCGACCCCAACCCCACGGAAATACCCAGTACGATGCGAGCACACCTCCACGAAGGCGCTCGCCGGGCGTGTCGAGTCGATCGTCGCCTGCGATCCACCGCACGCGGAGGCACCGCATCGGCCAGCCGGCCTCTCGCTCCAGGAAGCTGGGCAGGGCGTCGAGGAGGATGCCGTAAGACGGCGCTTCCTCTGGCGCCGGCTGGCGCCCTCGGCTGAACGGCGGCAGCACGAGCGTCGCGGATGACTCGGATGGGTCCCAGTCCGAGGTGGATATCCTGCGCATGCGAGCGACCGCGGGATCCTCAAACCACTCGGACCGCCATCCCCAGGCCCATCGCCGCGTCTGGGTGGCATCGGTCCACTGGGCGATGCGCCAGTGGTTGGCCTGGCCAAACTCGAGCTTGGGTTCGTTGAGCCAGGTGTTGGTCATCGGGTTATCTGGCGAGCCCATGCGCGACATCGTGGCGCTGGCCCACGCGAGGGCGATGCTCGACACCAGACCAAGGCCCAGCAACAACCCCACAATGATCACAATACGACGCACGCGAATACTCTAGCAGCGGCACAACAAAAAGGGCCCGTGACTCTCATCACGGGCCCTTCGGGCTTTGCTAGCTCGTGGGGGTCAGATTACTCGCAGCCGGCGTCGAAGGCGTTCTGGAAACAGAGGAAATCAAACAGCGTGAGGCTGCCATCCTCGTCGCAGTCGGCGGCCAGATCGCCGCTGTCGAAGGCGTTCTGGAACGCGAGGAAATCGAAGATGGTGAGGTCACCGTCGCCATCGAAGTCGGCGTAGCACGGGGCCTGACCACCGGTGAAGGAGATGCTGCGGAAGGTCGGGCTCGAGAAGGCCAGCGTCGCT
This sequence comes from Phycisphaerales bacterium JB060, assembly GCA_044440025.1. Lineage (GTDB taxonomy): Bacteria > Planctomycetota > Phycisphaerae > Phycisphaerales > UBA1924 > JAHCJI01. Next base: position 11,409 of record JBITAF010000027.1, read on the forward strand.
TCGCCGGAGGACTGGTCGATGGTGAACACGCCGCCACCTTGCTCGCGGGCGCCGTAGAGCTCACCGGCCGAGTTAAACGTGAGGTCGTTGAACCAGTTACGGGTGCCCGGGAAGGCGTTACCCACGAAAGTGGCGCTGCCGGTGTCCAGGTCGATCATGAAGATGGAGGCGTCACCGATGTCGCTGCCCCATGCCTGGCCGTTGGCGTCGATCGCGAAACCCGTCAGCTGGTCGAGGTTCGGGCCGGTGATGTTGCCCACCAGTGTAACGGCGCCGGTCGATCGATCGGTGGTGTAGAGGGCGTTGTCACGGGCCGTGTAGAGCGTGTCGGTGGTGGTGTCCCATGCAACCGAGCGGAAGTTCCAGTTTTCGCCGGTGTCGCCCACAACCGAGCCGATGGCCGTGGCGGTGTCGATCAGGAACAGGCGATCGCTCAAGCCGTCGTTGAAGCCATCGATAGCGTACAGATTGCCGCTATCGTCGAAGTCCATGCCGCTAAAGATGGCCTCGGCGCCGGTGAGGAAGTTGGCACTCAGTTCGCCGCCGGTCGCCGGGTCGAGTTCTCGAAGGACGGGCGAGGTGGGATTGCTCAGCGCGAACAACTGCTCCTGCGCCTGGGCGATGGACGAAACCGAGAGACCGAGAATGGCCGCCGACAGGATGACGCCGGTGCGAGGTGAAATCGAATTCATGTATCTACTCCCATGCACTCCGCCATCGGGCACCTCAAGTGCCCTGACAGCGTCCTAGAATTGGCCCGGCGCACCGCCCTTGCGGGCCCCCACGTCGGCCTCCATCGCCGTTCCGTCGGCCCAAGTACGAGCATGATGGCCCGACCGTTACCGGCAACCGGGCCGGATCCTTCCTGGTACCATCAAGCGGATGCCACCCTCCCCTCACCCACGCCTCCATGGCCTTCTGTCGCTTCTGCCGCTCGCACTCACAACCGGCTGCGCCGATCCCATTGCCAAGCCGGTGCTGATGGAAACACCCCTTCCCATCGTGGCGGGCGGCACCCTTGTCACCCCGATCCACCCCACCGGGGCAGCCGCATGGGGAGGTGACGCCTCATCGCCCCCGAGCCTGGCGCTCGCCGATGGCCAGCGCATCGAGACAACGGCCATCACGCTTGGCCGGCGGAGTGTCGGCACGGGTCCACAACGCTGGCTTGGCAACTCCGGCGATTGGCGCCGCGTCATGCCCGGAGCAGAACGCTCCACCACCATGCTCGTTGCTTCCATGCCCAGCGGTGGTCTGGGACAATCGGTATGGATGGAAGGGCGTCGCGTGCCGGCGTTCTGGTTGATTCCTAACCTTGGTGATCCCGAGAGCCCCGAAAACTCTGGGGAGACACCATCGCGGTTGCACATCAGTCGATCTGAGGCGATCGAACTCTTGGATGGCGAGTTGGCCGATCCGATGCTGCGGTGGCGGGCCGAACTCGCGATCACTCGACTGGGCTATGAGCCACCGCCCCCATCGTGGGCCGACCCGGTTCTGCACGCCTGGGCGGAACAATCGGCATCTCGCTGGCGGGCGGCGCACCACCGGGTGCGCGAGGTGGATCCGGAACTGGCCTCCCGCCTGGTCCACGTGCTCTCGCGCTGGCTCGTGTCTCCCACGGCAACGTTGCCCGTGTGGCCGACCGAGGCCGAAGCCATCGATGATCTGGTGCTCGCGATTCTTCGGCCCGGTGCAGGCGACGAGAGCATCCGGCGCATCGTCCGGGCATTTCTTGATCGCCAGCCGCAATGGTTGGCGTGGGTGGCCAACGACGCGGGGGGCGTGGTCGGTGGTGCGATCGCCGTGGTGAACCTGGCGGCGACGCCCGCCCTACTCAGCTCGCGCCCGCCCGATGGTCGGTGGGAAGCTCACGGCATGCTTGCGCCCGACGAGATGGCGATCGTCCCCGCGCCAACCAGCCCGACATCGGATACGACCACAGCAAACTGGCAAGTCCGGCTTGGGGGGCGAACACGCTCGCTCCCGATTACTTCAAACGCGATCGACCTCATGCCCCCGGGTGTGGTGATTGGGCCGTTCTGGCAAGACTGGTCGCTCGAGGGACTGTTGACAGGCACCGCAACCGCGGCAACGCCCGGGCGAGAGGGCTGGATCGGTGGCCTGATCCAGCGGGATCCTCGCCAGAATGCGCCGGATGCTTCGAGCAGTGGCTGGGTGCTCTATATCGAGGTGAGGCGGCCACCCTGTCCGCTGCCTCTTCCCGGGCAGTCGGCCCGACCACTGGATTCGGTGCGGGTCGCCTTCGGCAACACCAGCCGACCTCGCGCCCAAGTCCGTGTCCGGTGTTCTGGGGCGACCACACTCGAGCAGGGCACACCTGGCGCCCGAGCCATCCTTGCCACCGGCAGCGATCGATGGGCATTCACATTGCCGATCGACCGCGCGTGGTTCGAACCGGATGGGACCTTCCTGGTTGGTGTGCAGTTCCTGCCGCACGATGGCCCGCGATCGACCTGGCCGCGGCCGGCTCTTCCCAATCAAGATGCCATCGGGCGCGTGCGGATTGATCCTTCGAGTTGGAGCCTGCCGACGAGCCTTGAACACGAGGCCGGGATCGCAGGGGCCCGCTAAGGTTTCAGAGGCAGGCTTAGTGTAAATCGTGCACCGACCTCGACGTGATCCAGTTCCAAAGAGCCTCCAAGCTGGCGCGCAAGCTGGCGGCTGAGCGCCAGGCCCAGACCCAGCCCGTTCTCGCGCACCTCGTCGCGCTCGGCGCGATGGAACGCCTCGAAGATGCGGCGTCGTTCGTGTTCCGGCACGCCGGGGCCCCAGTCTCGAACACTGATCATTGCCAGGCCCCGGCGTACACCGATGGTGATCTCAAGCGAGGGGCGCTCATGCGGGTGGGCGTACTTACAGGCGTTCTCGATGAGATTGCCCAGCACACGGACGGCAGCCTCACCGTCGGCGTCAAGCCGCCGCCCGGCAACGTCCCCGTTCACCTGCTGTTGCACCGACAGCCCAGCACGATCGAGCGCAGCCTCGTGCTCGACCACGGCGTAGTCGACCAACTCTCGAACGGTCATCGGCTCGGCGCGCCGAGTACCGTGCGGCCTTCCCAGACGCGCATAGGCCAGCACGTTCTCGATGATGCGGGCAAGCCTGGCCGATTCCTCTTGGAGGTTTGCGATGAATCGATCGCGGCGGTCGGTGTCGCTGGCGGCGTCGCTGGTCAGGAGGTCGGCGTACAAACGTACGCTCGTCATGGGCGTTCGTAGCTCGTGGGTGACCGCGGACACGAACCGGCCACGCCGTTCGGCCAGGCTGGTGGCCAGGCGGAGCACCACACCGATGGCGATCACGGCCAGCAGCGCCGCAGTCCATGTGAGCATGAGGACCACACCCAGGGGCGACACGAGTTCTCCCAACAGGCCCGCCGGCCCGGGCATCTCGATGACGGCAGGGATAACCGCCAGCGATCGTGAGGCGCTGGCGCCCGGGCGGAGCTTCGCGCCGGGGGCCAGGTCTTCGACCTGGCCGAGCAGCCACTCATGCAGCGACGGCCAGTCAAGCCAGACACCCTGCTTCAGCGCGGTATCGCCCACCCGAACGTCGCGCATCAGCACAAGTTCTTCGCCAGCGAGCCAGGATGCGGACAGCGGGCCTAGTTCGACCCGGGACTGCTCGGTCGCGGTGCTCGTCTCGGGCGCACGGCGTGCGCGCGAGGCGGGGAGGCGCGTCGTGTTCTCTGCCTCGCGTTGGGAGCGACCCGAAGACTCTGCCTCGGCGAAATCGGCGACCTCGCTCGGCGCCGGCATCTGCCTTTGAGGGCTCACGGCGAGTTGGGCGGCGGCGGCGGTCTCCTGCCGGGCGAATCGGTCGGCGTCGATACGCTCGTCGACGGGCAGCCCCATGGCCAGCTCGTCACGCTGGCGTGGCAGCAGCTCGGCGAGCATCAGTCGCAATGCCTCGGCCGCGATCACGTCGGCGGCGGCCACGTATTCCGATTCGGCCAGGTCGCGAAGGTTGCCGTCGGGCGCCTGCGGGCTGGTGAGCCGCCCGTCGGGCCCGATCTCGAAGTGCAGTCGGACAAACGGTGGTACGCGTGTCAGCAGCGGGCTGGGCACCAGCACCTCGCCCGGCTCGACGGGCCCGAGCATCCGGTTGTACGCGCGCTCGGCGGGGTGGAACGGGCGGTAGTGGAAATAGGGCCGGGCGCTCTCGGCGGCCAGCACCGCTGTGAGGGCACTGTCCATGCGCCAGAGTGCCAGGCGGGCGGCCTCGTCCTGGCGTCGCTGGCGTTGCAGGTCGAGCGCCTTGTAGCTGGCGTAGCCCAAGCCCTCGAGCACGGCCAAGGCGCACACGAGGTAGATAACCCACGGAATGGTCTTCTTTGTGCGCACCTAGCCGGCGGCCTCCCCGGAAGCGACCGTGCCCGCGAGCATGTACCCCTTGCCACGCACAGTCACGATGAACCTCGGATCGCTCGGATCATCGCCGAGCTGCTCGCGCAGGCGTGCGACGGCCATGTCGACGGTGCGAGTCCGCATGCCGCGAGGGTCGAGCCCCCAGACGCGGCTGAGCAACTCATCGCGGGAAACAGCCCGACCCGGGCTGCCGGCAAGGTAGCCCAGGAGCGCCGCCTCCTTCTCGGTGATCTGCGACGCCGGCCGGCCGGTGCGCGTGATCTCGCGGCGGGCCAGGTTGATCGTCAGGCCGTCGAGGGAGATCGACTCCACGGAGGTCGGGCGCTCGGGGCTGCGCCGCAGCACCGCCTCAATGCGCGCGACCAGTTCCTCGGTGCCGAAGGGCTTGACGACGTAGTCGTCGGCCCCGCCGCGCAGGCCCTTGACCCGCTCGTCGCTCTCGCCGCGCGCGGTGAGGAAGATCACCGGCAGCCCGGGCCGGGCGCGGCGCAGCTCGGCCATCAGGGCGTGCCCGTCCATCTTCGGCATGCGGACGTCGAGCAGGACCAGGTCGAAGGCCTCACCAAGCGCCCGGGAGAGGCCCTCCTGGCCGTCCTTGGCGGACTCCGAGTCGTAGCCGAAGGCGTCCAGCGCGTCGGCGACGGCCTTGCGCACGCCGGCGTCGTCCTCAACGATCAGCACCCGGGCCCGGGCCATCAGGGCGCCTCGGCCCGTGGAGCCTGGACGAGGATGACCTTGCCGCCGCGGTTGAGCAATACGTCGCGTCCAAGGGCGAGCACGCCCTGGCGGTTCTCCGAGGCCAGCTCGTCGGCCAGCTCGAAGTAGCGTTCGGTCGCAAACTCGACGGTCTCGTCCACGTCGGCATTGTTGGCCTCGACCGCCTCGAGCAGCGAGGAGTCGACCCACTGGCCGTTGCGGCTGAAGAGCGTTTGATCGCCCACCTGTCGCATGCCGGTGAGGATGATCTGCGCTCCGCCTGCGGTCTGCATGCGATTAGCCATGACGGCCTTGACCTGCATGTTCTGCTGGTTCACCGCGTCTTGCTGCACGGCGCCCATGCCGGTGCGCTCCTCTCGCGCAGACTCGAGGCTGTAGAGCACGCTCGTCTGTGCGGGTGCGGCCGGTCGGGCCGCGGACTCGCGCATCAGGCCGTCCAGCCGCGTGGCGCCCTCCATGTCTGCCGCCCCACCGCGGACGGCCATCTGGTCACCCACCTCCACGCCCGCCTCGATCGCCAGGAACGAGGTGTACTCGGTCAGGATGCCCCAGCGCGTGCTCAGGGCGACGATCTCGGAGATCAGCTCATCGCTCACCTCGCCCTTGCCATCGGCCCCCGCCTGGCGCACGGCATCCACGAGCTGGGCGATGCGGCGCTGGGCCCACAGCCGCGGCACGAACGCGTGGTCGACGCTCGCGCGGCTGGGGTCGAAGGCCATCTGGAACGTGCGCTCGCCCTCGGCTCCCTTGCCCGAGAGCGTGAAGGTCAGGTTCTCGTCCTCGTCGGTGTAGCGGCCGAGCACGATGAGCTGGTCGCCTTCGAAGATATCGGGCAGCTCGCCTGGCAGCATGTCGCGCACGCGGGCGGCCTTGCCGGGCTTGAGCGTGGGCCTGGCCAGCACCGGGCCGGTGAGGCGGCGGAAGACCTGTCCGACCTTGGCCTCGACGCTCTCCTGCGGGAGCACGAACGTGGGCGCGCCGCGGGTCGCGCGGCTGACGGCGGTCAGCAGCGGCGCATTGACGTCGTAGCCCACGCCGAAGCCGAAGACGCGGCGGTCGTGCTTGTTGCTCTTGGCCACGGCCTCACGGATGGCGCTCTCCTGCGTCACGCCCACGGTCGGCAGCCCGTCGGTCAGGAAGATGACCATGGGCAACACGCCCGCGGCCGGCTCGGTGCGCACGGCCGACAGCAGCGCATCGTGGATGTTCGTGCCGCCAACCGCGGTGATGGCCTCGATGAACGCGATGGCCTCGGCCTCGCTCTGGGTGGTTTTCTCGACGGCGCCGGCGCTGAGCTTGTTGATCGTGTCCGAGTAGGCGATGACGTTGAAATACTCGCCCTCCTTGAGCCCGCTGATGACCTGGATGGCCGCCTCGCGGGCCTGCTCGATCTTCTCGCCGCGCATCGAGCCGCTCTTGTCGATCACGAGCGTGACCTCGCGCTTCACCGGCTCGCGATCGCCATCTTCGGGCAGTGCGGGCGGGCCGGCGACGAGCATGAAGTAGCCGCCACCGGCGCTGTCCGGATACGCCACGAACGAGCTGGCGAGCATGCCGGACTCGAGCGGCTCGCGCAGCCAGCCCACGCGGAGCGGGCCGGGCGTGCCGATGAACGCCTCGGGCGAGACCGAGACCTTCACGCTCGTGGCGCTCGGAGTCTCGGTGGCGATGTCGTGCGTGGGCGAGTAGACGGTTGCGATCGGCCGCGCACCATCGACATCCATCGCGAAGGACCACGGCGCGCCCTGGAGCATGAGCTCGGCCGAGCGCGGCAGCACGTACTCGACGCGGTCGCCGTCGGCCCCGAGCGTGTGGTCGTAGGTCATGGCGACGGTCTGCTGGCCGTTGGCCGGCACTGGGAAGACGCTTGAGCGCACCAGGCTTGTGCCAACGAACTCGAGCAAGGCCGGGTCGCGCATCGAGGCGACGATGCGGTTGTAGATCTTGCGGGCCTCGTCGGCGGGCATGATCCTGGCGATGCCCTGCTCGCCCAGGCCTTCGAGCACGAACTGCCCGATGGCCGCGCCGTCGGGCACGGGCAGCAACACCTGGGCTTCGGCCTGGCTTCCGCCATGGTTGTGCAGCGTCATGCGGATGGTCGTGCTGGCCGCCTGGCCCGTCGCCTTGGCCGAGACCTGAACCGCCTTGATCTCAATCTGCGAACGCGGCTCGCCCTGGATCCAGACGCGCCGCTGGGGCACGACGATGTTGACCCCCGGCCGGTCGAGACTGTCGGACTGCTGGGCCGATGCGAGGCCGGACATGACCGCCGTAGCCGCCAAGGCCAGGGCCAGCATTCCGCCGCGTGCGTATCGGGTCGTTCTCGTGTTCCGCGCGTGCCGCCAGATCATGGGTCACCTCCTGGGCGGGCCGGGGGAGGAAGGTTCGAGGGCCCGCACCCATAGTGATACTTCAAGTTCGGCCATCGGTGCGTAACAACGCCGTAACCGGTGCCCGAAACCGGCCTCAGGGGCCCGCAGCGGCGGTGCGACCCGGCGTGGGCTCAGCCCTCGCGGCGGGCGGCCTGCTCCAGGATGGCGTCGGTGGCGGCCAGTGAGGCCTCCAGCCCGTCGAAGCGGCCGGCGATGTCCTTGAGGGCCTGCACCTGGTCGGCCATGGCCTGCGGGTCGGTCAGCAGCGTGCGGGCGGCTATGGCGATGGGCTCGGGCCCGCCGAAGTGCGGCACCAGTTCGGGCACCACGTTGGTGCCCGCGATGAGGTTGGGCAGGGTGAAGTACCGTGTGGACACGATCCACCGTCCGATGAGGTTGTACAGCAACTCGTTGGACTTGTAGAACACCACCATCGGCCTGTTCTGCCTTGCGATCTGGAGTGTCACCGTCCCGCTGACGACCAGGGTCAGCTCGCTCCATCGCACGGCCGAGTCGGTGTCGCCGGCGATGAAGCTCACGCCCTTGGGCACGCCGCCGTGGCGGTCGGCCAGTTCACGCAGTCGTTGCTCGACGGCCTCATTGACCGCCACGATCATGGCCACGGGCGCCCGGCCATCACGCTTGCACTTCTCGCACGCGGCAAGCTCGCGGTAGGCCCCCAGCAGCAGGGGCAAGTTCTTCTCCAACTCGCTGGGCCGGCTGCCTGGGAACAAGCCGATGCGCCACGGGCCAGTCGCCTCGCCGCCATGCCCGCCAAGGGGAAACTCGGGCATCGCCCGGGCGCGTTCGAGCACGCGCTTGGGGTCCAGCTCGTGGTCGAACAGCGGGTGGCCGATGAAACGGGCCGGCACGCCACGCGTCGTGAACCAACCCTCCTCGAAGGGCAGCAGGCACAGCACCAGGTCGGTCAGCCGACGCAGCTTGGCCACCCGCCAGCTCCCCCACGCCCAGACCTGCGGGGCCACCAGGTGCACCACCCCGGTGCCCTGGGCCTTGGCCATGGCGGCGATGGGGAAGTTGGCTGCGGGTGAATCGACCGGCACGTGAAGGACCGGCTTGTGGCTGGCCATCCACTTGCGGATGCGGGCGTTGATCTTCTTGTGCTCGCGGATCTTGGCCAGCCCGGGCATGCCCATGACGGCATTCTCGCCCGTCCGCTCGACCACCACCGCCCCGGCGGCCTCCATCTTGGGCCCGCCCCAGGCGTACACCGGGCGTCCGGGCTCGCGCTCGATGATCTCGGCGATGACCGGGGCGGCGTGGTCGTCGCCGCTGGGCTCGAAGGCGGTAAAGAGGATCGGCCGCTTGGCGGGCGGTCGCTGGGCCACCTGGCTGGCCGGGGCTTGGTCCGGCTGGGATGGGCTCTGGGCGTGGTGCACAGGCCAGTGAAGCCCCGGGGCGGTGCCGGGTCAACCCGCCGCAGCCGAACAGGGACCGATACGCTATGCCTGCCTACGCACACCCCGCATCGAACGCCGTCTGGAACGCCAGGAAGTCGAAGAGCGTCAACTCGCCGTCGCCGTCGAAGTCGGCTCTTGCGTCGCCGTCGTCGAAGAGGTTGAGGAAGGTCAGGTAGTCGAAGACGGTCAGGGCGCCGTCGGCGTCGAGGTCGGGGGGGCAGAGCAGGCACGCGAGGTCGAAGAGGTCCACCGAGCCGCGGACTTCGCCGCCGACCATGGTATCGGGCGCTCCAACGGCCACCATGCCGGCGGCGATGGCCGGGCTCGCGCCGAACGATCGGGCGTCCTGCTCGGGGTGCAACTCGGCCACTTCGCGCCACGTCCCATCCACGCCGCGTTGGAAGAGGTACGCCCCACCGCCGAGTTGGCGAACCACGCCCGCAACAAGTCTCCCCGAATCAAGGGTCAGCGTGATTCCGAGCCCGTCGTTGCGTCCGGCATCATCATGCGTGAGTGTCTGACGCAATATCCATTGTCCGTCCTCAAGATGGAAGACGTAGACGGCGCCTTGTGACTCAAACGCCCGGTCCGAATTCGGGCCTCCGACAACCAGCGTATCGGATTCAATATCCACAGCCGAACCGAACCGCGGGCCTCCGAGAACATCGGGCGCCACGAGCTTCTGGGCGAGTTCGAGCCTTCCCTCGGCCAGGCGGCGGTACACGTAGACCGCCCCGCCGTTGGGCGCGACGACGCGCTCCAGCGGCGCGCCGACCACGACCCAGTCGTCGCTGATGTCGAACGACCAGCCGAAATCGGAGCGCTCATCGGGGCTGTCGGGGCTCTCCAGATCGTGCACGATCTCCCACTCTTCGTCGCCCTCGTGGTAGACCACCACGCGCTCCAGCGGGCTGCCGGCCATCGCCAGGTCGCCGCGCAGCGCCACGCGTCCGCCGAAGAGCCGCCGGTCGTCGGGCGGGGCGAGGTACCCGGTCTCGATCCAGCGGGTCCCGTCGAACGCGAAGACGTACGCCACGCCCAGGCCCGGGCCGACGAACGCCGCCTGGGCCCCGATGAGCGCCCGATCGCCGTCGATGGCGATCCGCGCGCCGAAGGTCATGCTCGGCGCCAACCCCGCCGGGGCGATCTCGTGGTCGAACACCCATCGGCCCTCGGCGTCGCGCCGATAGGCGTAGGCGATGCCATTGGCGCAGAACGGATTACCACACAACCGGCTGTCGCTGTCGTCACCCACGATCAGGTGCTCGTCGGTCATGCCGATCGCCCCGCCGAAGTGCCGGCCCGTCGGCTCGGGGCCGAGGCGTTCGATGTGGCACTGGGCGTGCGCACTCGGCATGAACATGAAAAGAACGGCGACGATGGTGATGGCGCGCGGCTTCATGCGTGGATTGTGACCGAATCGCCGGGGACATGCAAGGAAAATCTTCCCCAAACACCCTGACCCCCCCCCCAAACAACCAAGAAATTCTTTCGCAACCGGCCGGATTGCCCTTGAACAGCCCGGCGGTTTTCGGTAGCTTCACCCACAGTGGCCTGTGTGCGCGGCCGTCACGGATCGGTGTCCCCGAACCCGAAAGGAGCGCACCACATGGCGCTTTCTCGTTCGATCGCTTTCTCGTACTTTCTCGTCGCCGGCCTGGCCGTTTCGGCCACGCAGGCCCAGGTCCATCGCGTCGCCTCCACGGCCGACGACGACGCCGAGGAGTTCGGCGCGTGGGCGACCGACGCCGCCCTGGGGGTCAACGCCGAGGCCGTGGTGACCACCAGCAACCAGCGCATGACCATCTTCGATCGCAGCGGCACGCTGCTGGACGTCCGCACCGTGTCCGATCTCGACCCGCTGTCGGCCACCTTCTGGCCATTCTTCCGCATCGACACGACCGACGACCCGGGCGCGATGGAGCTCAAGAGCCGCATGTTCGACGCCCAGGCCGAGTACCACCCCCAGACGGGGCGGCTGTGGGTCGTGTACGGCGAGCAGAACGCCAGCGACGGGTTTGGCTTCACGTTCGGCTCGGGCGACAACAATATCTCGCCGCTGCACCTGGCCGTCTCGAAGGAGATGACTGGCACGAACGAACTCGACTCGTTCGACAACGAGGACTGGTGGTACTACACGGGTCTGAATGACACGGACCCCAACACGCCCATCGGGAATGGCGATGGGTACTTCGATCTCCAGGATACCGGCATGACACGGTATCCCGACAGCAGGAGTGGCGTGTCAAACCCCCACGCTCCTTATCCGACTGGCGGCACGTTCTTCGATGGGAGCCTGGTCGACAAGCCGCACATGGCCATCGACGAGCAGGCCGCGTACATCACATCGTATGGGGAGATCGGCAGCACAATGGTCATCATCCCGCTCTCGCACGGCTCTGGCGATTCCATCCTCGACGGCGACAAGCCGGCGGCCATCGACCTGACCTTCATGCGATTCGTTGACCTGCCCGCCGAGGACAAGCACACTCGCCACTTCGCCGTCCAGGAGCCCTACGAGGACGGCGACTTCGAGAACGCCCAGTTCTTCATCAGCAACAATGACAACGAGATCCGCGTCGGCGCCATGTGGCACGATGGCTCGCGCTGGAACTACTCCCAGCGCGTGGAGACCACCACCTCGACCGTGCCGGAGGACATCATTCTGACCGGCTCGGACGTGTTCGCCAGCGGGCAGGGCGTGGAGGCCGATACGCCCGACACCGTCCACGGCTTCGGGCCCAGGACCGGCGGTTCGTTCTTCCCCTCGGCCGTGCTGGCGCGAGACGCCAATGGCGATCCCCGCATCTTCGCCGTGCACGCCGTGCAGCCAATCGTGTCCGGCACGCCCACGGGCCAACTGGTGATCCAGTGGTATGTCATCGACCCCGATCTGGGCGATGTCCAGACCGCGCCGCTCTCGACGGCCTTCGAGCCCGACATCGTCGAGGTCGGCCGCCTGGACACCCCCGGCGACCGCTACCACCCGACTATCGGCGTCACCCAGCAGGGCGTGGCCTACATCGAGTTTACGTACTCGAGCACGACCGTCTGGCCGGAAGTGCGCCGCGTCACGCTTAACAGCAGCTACACCGATATCGTGCCCAACAGCGAGGTGACGGTCCAGCCCGGCGTGTCCTACCCCTACGTCGGCGCACTGCCCGGCTGGGCCGATTTCTCCGACATGCAGGCCGATCCAGTGACGAGCTGCGCCTTCTGGTCGGTGCACACGCTCGTGCACGACGTGGACGACGGCCCCACCGTGCTCGACCGCCGCGACGTGTGGCTCTTCCAGACCCTCTTCAACTGCGGCAACTCGAACCTCAACTTCGACGCCGGCACCGACCTCTACGACATGGCCATGTTCAACAGCCTCTACGGCGCCGGCGCCCGTCGCGTGGACATGAACACCGATGGCCAGACCGACGCCACCGACGCCATCCTCTACCAGGACGCCTACGACGCGGCCACCAGCCCGTAAACCCCGCTCGAACCCGATCCCACCCCAAGGGCCCGCCCACGTGGGCCCTTTTCCATGCCCGCACCGGCCGATCCCCGCCCCACAGCGTGCCATCACGCGCCCATCGCCGGGGCTCGCACCCCGCTCCACGGTCCCCCAGCGGCCCGCTCACGCGGGCCGTTTTCATTGGTCGAGGCCGTCGCCGGTGCGCCCGGTCCGAGGGCGACGCCGGACCGATCTGGGGCCGGGCCATACCCGACCATGCCCCGCCCCGACCAAACCTAAGACTTTTTTTACGGTCCATGTTCGAGTTAGCCCCCCTGGCGCCCGCGCCAGGAGGCCACGAGCGCAGGACGTGCGCCTCGGATTGCCAGTCCGACCGGTCGGATTGCCAGTCCGAGGGGTCGGATTGCTGGC
>JBITAF010000028.1:0-23783 GCA_044440025.1 Phycisphaerales bacterium JB060
ACGACAACGTCGACCGCTACTCGAAGACCAACCTCTACCATGCCTTCCCAGACGCGAAGGCCACCATCCTCATGTTCGATCTCTCGGCCTCCCAGCGCGTCACCGATGACGCGAACGAGGGCTGGATGCCCAACTCGCCCACGTCCACACAGCCCACCACTTACCAGTTCGCCGCCGGTTCGGCGTGGGAGCCCCAGGCACGGGCCCCAGCCCAGGTCACTGGTTACTACCGATGGACTCGCGGCGGCCTGCGAGGCGTCGACTTCAACGGCACCGAGATCAACACCGGCCAGCTCCGCTAACCCGGCGTCGCTCTGCCCAACTCAGAAATCCGAAGCCGGCCGATGTGGGAACATTTCGGCCGGCTTTGTCGTTGGCTATCCTGATCGCGCTCTAGCAGGGCCGCAATGGGTAACTCAGCACCACAGAACTGTTGGATCCGAATCCCTCAACGGCTCGTACAGGCAAGGTCAGGAGCGGCCCCCTGAGGCCATATCGGGGAATGCGCTCCATTTGTTTGGAATGTGTAAGGATCGCGATCGACCCGAGCCCGCTTTCGGTTCGGTATCCAAGGAGCCCCGTGTGGGGCGGCAACGGAGGACTACGCAGCATGAACATGATCGCACGTCAGTTTGGACGTCACCGGGGTCGACCCGACAGGCGCTCGGGCTTCACCCTCATCGAGTTGCTGGTGGTGATCGCCATCATCGCCCTGCTCATCAGCGTACTGCTGCCAGCCCTGGGTGAGGCCCGCAAGACCGCGCGCCTGGCCATCGACTTGGGCAACCTCAAGCAGTTCGGCTTCGCCCTGGGAACCTACTCGGCCGACTACCAGGATCGCATCTACGCGTTCACCTGGAACGACGATGACGATATTCGCCGCAACCAGCAATCCGACGGGGGTGGTTTGACCGGCGGCGACCCGACGGACGCCTCGGCTGCCCAGGCAACCGACATCATCCGCTACCGAGCTAACCGGCCCGATTTCGATCAGCCGAGCAACTGGATCCCCAACGTGCTCTACACGCACCTTGTGGTAAACGACTATCTCGCACAGAAGCTGCCCGAGAAGATGGTCGTCTCGCCCATGGACAAGTATCGTCTTCAGTGGCAGGAGGACCCCGAGAACCTCTTCGATAACAACTACTGGTTCCCATATCAGGAGCCGGCGAACAACGCCAACATCCGCTGGCCCTACAGCTCGAGCTACCAGGTCGTGCCCGCGTCCTATGACGCCAGCCGCGACGGACAGAGGATGTACCAGAATCCCAGCAGCCACCGTTCATACTTCATCCCCGGTGGCGCCAAGATCGGCGGCCTCCGCATTACTGCTGTCGACGCCCCGGCTTCGAAGGTCTTCATGCACGACAGCAACGACCGCTATAGCAAGAACGAGCTGTTCTACGCCTTCCCGGACGCCAAGACGACCATGATCATGTTCGACCTTTCGGCAGGCCAGCGCGTGACCGACGACTCCAACCAGGGTTGGGATCCGCGAACCCCGAGTTCGCCTAACCCCATGCGGTTCCAGTTCGACGCCTCTGCCTCGGCGTGGGAGCCTCAGGCTCGCAGCCCTGCCGCGGTGAACGGCTACTACCGCTGGACCCGTGGCGGCCTGAAGGGCGTCGACTATGGCGGCACCGAGATCAACACCGGCCAGCTGCCCTGATCGGCCTCCCCGCACCGACTCGACAATCAGCGTAAATCGCCGTCGGCCCGCCATCTTTGGCGGGCCGTTTTCGTTGCGATGCGCTAGCATTCTCCCGACGCCACGGGGCGGCCCGTGGTGGGCCCGCCATGGCGCCGCTGGAGGTCTGCCCCGTGCGTGTTCTGATTGCCGACAAGTTCGAGGATTTCGGAATCCAGGCCCTCAAGGCGGCGGGCTGTGAAGTCGTGGTCGAGCCCGGGCTCGGCCCCGATTCCCTGCCCGGGGCGCTGGCCACCCACCAGCCGGAGGTGCTCATCGTCCGCTCCACAAAGGTGCCCGCCGGCGTCATCGAGGGGCAGGGCTCGCTCAAGGGCATCATCCGGGCCGGGGCCGGGCACGACAACATCGACTCGGCCGCTGCCAGTTCCAAGGGCGTGGCGGTATGCAACTGCCCTGGCATGAATGCCGTGGCGGTGGCCGAACTGACCATGGGTCACATTATCAACTGCGATCGGCGCCTGCCGGCCCAGGATGCCGAGCTTCGTTCCGGGCACTGGAATAAGAAGGAGTACGCCAAGGCCCGTGGGCTCAAGGGCCTGACGCTGCTGCTGGTGGGCATGGGGGCCATCGGGCGCGAGGTGGCCGCCCGCGCGAACGCCTTCGGCATGGACGTGGTGGGCTGGTCGCGCAGCCTGACGCCCCAGAGCGCCGAGCTGATGGGCGTGCGTTTCGGCGGCAGTAGCCAAGACGATCTGAAGAAGCTGCTGGGCCGGGCCGACGTCGTAAGCATCCATGTGGCCGCCACGCCCGAGACCAAGGGCATGTGCGACGCGGCGTTCTTCGCGGCCATGAAGGACGGCGCATACTTCATCAATACCGCCCGCGGCACGCTGGTCGACGAGGCCGCCCTGCTCGATGCGATCAAGCGCAAGGGCCTGCGCGCCGGCACCGACGTGTACCAGGACCAGCCAGCCACGCCCGACGAGGCGTTCCAGACGCCCCTGGCCGCCGAGGGTGTGTGCTGCTCGCACCACTGTGGAGCCTCGACCGACCAGGCCCAGGAGGCCGTGGCCGAGGAGACCGTGCGCATCGTGACCGAGTTCCAGAAAACCGGGTCGTTCATCAACGTGGTGAACCAACTCCAGCCGGTGTAACCGCCGCCCCACTGTCCCTACCGTTCGCAAGCGACTTACCAGCAGGAGATCGACACGATGACGGCATCGGCAACGCGCGCCACCCTCACCGACTCGGCCCAGACCCGCGGCACGTACAACTTCTCGGCCGGGCCGGCCGCCCTACCCGAGGCCGTGATCCGGCGTGTCCAGGAGGACATCTGGGACATCGACGGCACGGGCATCGGCATCATGGAGCACAGCCACCGCGGCCCGGTGGTCGACGGCGTGTGGGAGCGCACCGAGGCGGCCTGCCGAAAGCTGGCCAGTATTCCCGACGACTACGCCATCCTCTACCTCCAGGGGGGCGCGTCGACGCAGTTCTCGATGGTGCCGGCTAACCTGCTGCCCGAGGGCGGAACGGCGGACTACATCAACACCGGCGCCTGGTCGCAGAAGGCCATCAAGGAGGCCAAGCTGTACGGCACCGCCCACGTCGCGGCCAGCAGCGAGGATAGCAACTTCGACCACATCCCCACCGACCTGAAGTGCTCGGACAAGCCCGCCTACCTGCACTTCACCAGCAACAACACCATCTTCGGCACCGAGTTCAGCGCCGAGCCCGCCTGCCCAGATGGCTCGTTCCTGGTGTGCGACGCCTCGAGCGATATCTTCAGCCGGCCCATCGACGTGACGAAGTATGGGCTCATCTACGCCGGCGCTCAGAAGAATCTGGGCCCCAGCGGCGTGACGCTGGCGATCGTCCGCAAAGACATCGCCGAGCGCTGCGAGCGCACGCTGCCCAGCATGGGCATGTACAAGACCCACGCCCAGAACGACAGCCGATACAACACGCCCCCGGTGTTCGGCGTCTACGTCATGAGCGTGGTGTTCGAGTGGATACTAGAGAATGGCGGGCTCGAGGGCATGGGCGTGCGTAACGCCGCCAAGGCCTCGGCGATTTACGACGCCATCGACGCGGGCTTCTACAAGCCCCACGCCAAGACCGGCAGCCGATCGATGATGAACATCACCTTCAACTGCCCCAGCGACGAACTCAACAAGAAGTTCCTCGAGGAAGCCCAGGCTAACAGCTTCGACGGGCTCAAGGGCCACCGCTCGGTGGGTGGCATCCGCGCGAGCATCTACAACGCCTTCCCGCCGGCGGGCTGCCAGGCGCTGGCCCAGTTCATGCGAGACTTTGCCCAACGCAACGGCTAAGCCGGCTACCCGGCCGCTCGGGTAAGCCTGCGGATCGCTGCCTCCATCACCTCGTCCACCGCGATCGCGCGCATCATGCCCGCGTTCGCGGCGTGCTTGTGCGCGCTGGCATGATCGGGCCGCTCGTGCTGGATGACATCGCCATCGCGCCGGTACGGACCTACCAGGTTCGTCAGCGTGGGGCCGAAGAGCGCCACGAGCGGGCGATCGAAGCCCACGGCCATGTGCAGCACGGCCGAGTCGTTCGCAACCACCAGTGCGGACCTCTGCACCACGGCCATGAGCTCGCCGATGCCCGTCCGGGCGACCAGATCGATCACTCGTGAGTTCCCGTCGCCCAGGGCGCACGTGCGTTCGCACTGGCCGCGCTCACCCGGCCCGCCGACGACTGCGATAGATGCGTCGGTGCGATCAAGCAGCCCCTTGGCGAGTTCGGTGAAACGCTCGTCGGGCCATTGCTTGGCCGGCCACCGGCTCGTGGGCGCCAGCACCACGAGGGGCCCGCCCCCACCGCCGGCCAGAAGGTCGTCCGCCATCTTGCGCGATTCGGCGGTGGTGTACAACCGCATGTCGGGCGCCGCGATGGGCTCGGCGGCGCCGTACGTGTCGATGGCGGCCTGGGCCAGCGCGAGCATCTTGTCCACCGCGTGCTGATCGACGGCGGCGGGCACGCGGCGGGTGTATGCCAGGTGGGCCATCTCCCTGGCATCGGCCGCCCCAACCCGCACCGGGGCGGCCGTGGCCGCGGTCATCAGCCCACTTCGGATCAGGCCCTGACAGTCAATCACCAGGTCGTAGCGGCGACGACGCAGCCCGTTGCCCCATTGCAAGGAGGCCGCCAGTTTGTCGGGTCTTGCCAGAGGAGACAAGTCCCGACGCGGGAAGGTCACTACCTCGCTCAGGGCCGGGTGGGCCGCCACGGCGGGGGCGAAGGCGTCCTGCACCAGCCAGTCGATCGTCGCCCGGGGCCAGCGGGCACGCAGAGCTGCCAGCACCGGCACGCTGCGGCACACGTCGCCCAGGGCGCTGGGGCGGATGATCAGGATGCGATGCGGCTCGCGGTCTGGGGGCTCCACCGGCCAGTGTATCGGGGGACGCCCGTGAGGGTTCTATGCTGGGGTTATGAAGCGAATGGTTTTGCTGGCGTGTTTGGCGATGGTCGCGGTGCTCGCATCCCGAGCCGGAGGCCAGGACACCGAGACCGGGGCCTCGCCGTCCCCACCACCCGATGTCGCGTTGGCGGCCCTGCGTATCACCGGCGAGGTCCCGCAAGAGGGCGTTTTCGATGCCGTCGAGCGACTGCGAGACGCCATGTTGGGCATGGGACGGTTCGAGTCGCTGAACGAAGCTGACAGCGTCGCGGCCCTGGTGCAACTGGCCATGACCACCGCCAGCATTGGCCCGGGGACGACGGTCGTTGTTACCGGGGTTCAGCCGAATCCGCAGAGCCCGGCTCGGGCACAGGACATCCAGATCGCCGCAACGATCTCGGCAGATGGAGACACCAACGTGGATCGTCTGATGGGCGCGTGGCCAGACCCCGATCATGGGGGCATCGTCTTCATCAGGCAGACAGAATCCGACATCGAACTCTGCTTCAAGAAAGCTGATTTCAAGGAGTGTTTTCTCGAGCCCGGCGTACTTGATACGTTCGCCTCGCACACGCCCGAATCGGCGGATGGCGTCGAACTCATGCTCGACCTGGAGAACCTCCGCCGCGCCTGGCCCCAATCGCTGGCCGATGGCCCGGCCCGCCGCGTGGTCGCCGTCACGGGGCTGGCCAACGCCCGCAAGATCCACGTGCATATCCCCGAATCCGGCGCGGCTCGTCTGGCCTACTCCAGCCGGGCGCTGCCGCCCGAGGACGTCAGCACCCGCTCCGGCCCGCCCCCCGCGGGCGAATCCGCGATCGGCGTGCGCTGGCCGGCGATCGCCGACGCCGCGCTGCGTGCCTACGCCGTGGCACTCGAAGAAGACGCCCGGGCCCAGTTTGGCACGGCCTTCCAGCAATGGATGGGCACGCACGGCAACCGCCTTCGAGGCATTCTGCAGGCGCTGGAGATCGGCATGAACTGGTCGGTCGAGCCCGCCAGCGATGGTCTGGGCGCCACCACAATCATCATCCCGGTGCGTGACGGGATCGATACGCCCCGGCTGGCAGAGGCCTTAAAGGTCACGCTCGGCGGCTCGGGGTTCACCATTGACGACGATGCCGGCACCCTCGCGCTGCCCGGCTCACTCGTGACTGCCCTGGGCGGTTCCACGCTCACGATCCAACTCGAACGACAAGACGATGAAGAGGAAGACAACGGGCAAGGCGTCCCGGCACGCCTCATCGTTCGTGTCAAGTAGGCGATTCGCTCGGTCACGCAGGCTGGCGGAGCACCGCGATGTTGGGCAGATTGCGATACCAGCCGTCGTAATCCAGTCCGTATCCCACCACGAAGGCGTTGGGTACGTCGAAGCCGACATAGTCGGGCTGCATACCAACGTCGCGCGGGACGTCCTTGCGTAATAGCACAGCGGTGCGCACGCTGGCGGGGTCACTTGCTCGTACGAGATCACGCACGGCGGCGAGGGTTCGGCCGCTGTCGAAGATGTCGTCGATAATCAGGACATGCGCGCCCGAGAGGGCTTCGGCCGGGCCGCTGCCAAGGGTCACGCCCTGGCTGCTCGTTGCCTTGCCCGGATAGCTGGAGGCCTGGATCAGTTCCAGCCGAAGCCGCATGGGCATGGTCCTCACCAGGTCGGCTGCGAAGACGAGAGCGCCGGTCAGGACAGGCACGACCACCAGCCGATCTGAGCCGCTGTCGATCTCCAGATCGGTGGCGATCTGGGCGCCCATCTCGGCCACGCGGCGGGCGATGGCCGCCCGATCGATCAGGATGCGTTCGATATCGCCTTCCATGGCAGCCAGTGTAGGGAATGCCAACGCACCCGCGGCACGCCCTATCACATCGCTCCATCCCCCTACCATTCACTTTGGCCACATTTCGCCACGTACGGCCCGTGATCCGCCGGGCCCTTGGAGAGACTGATGACCCAGGCCACGGCCACCAACAGCGCCAGCAAACTCGCCCTCGACGGGGGCAGCCCCACATTTGATTCCCCCGTCGCGTTCATGCGCCCCCAGCTCATGCCCGAGGACGTGGAGGCCGCCCACGACGTCTTGAAGAGCGGCATGCTGCGGGCCTCGACCAAGTGCGCCGAGCTCGAGGAACGCTTCGCCCAGGCGAGCGGGGCGAAGCACGGCCTGACCTGCGCCAACGGCACCTGCGCCCTGCAGCTTGCCTATCGCAGCTTGTTTAAGCGCGGCGACGAGGTGCTCGTGCCCGCGTGGACCTACATCGCCACCGCCAGCATGCTGGTGGCCGAGGGATTGATCCCCGTCTGGGTCGACGCCCTCGAGGACACGATGCAGATCGACGTGGCAGACGCGGCGAAGAAGGTGACCAGCAAGACCCGGGGCATCGCCGCCACGCACCTCTACGGCATGCCGGTGGATATCAAGGCCGTGCAGGAACTGGCCAAGGCCAAGGACCTCAAGGTCGTCTACGACTGCGCCCAGAGCCACCTGGCCACCATCGATGGCGAGGGCATCGGGAAGTTCGGCGACGCGTGTACGTATTCGTTCTACGCCACCAAGAACCTGGGCACCGGCGAGGGCGGCATGGTGACCGTCAACGACGACACGCTCAAGCGCGACATCGAGCTCATGCGCAGCCACGGCGAGACCGACAAGTACCTGCACGAGCGCATCGGCTTCAACTACCGCATGAACGACATCACCGGCGCCATCGGCTGCTCGCGCCTCGACCGCCTGCGCGAGGAGACCAACGCCCGCCGGGCCGCGGCCGACCAGTACGACAAGGTGCTTGGCGAGATCGACGGCGTGCTGGCCCCCGGCCGCACCAAGGGCGCCGACGCGGCGTGGCACCTCTACACCGCCAAGCTCGACCTGGACCAGTTCACCTGCGACCGCGACGCGTTCGTCAAGGCCCTGAACGCCGAGGGCGTGCCCACGGCCATCCACTATCCGCGCTCGCTGACCCACCAGCCGGCGTTCAAGGACTACGTCAACGCGCAGTCCAGCGGTCACCCGCCCGTCGCCGAAGGGCTGGCCAGCAAGGTCTTCTGCCTGCCCATGCACCACGAGCTCGACGGGCCGACGGTGACCAGGATCGGCCAGGCCATCGCGAAGGTGGCCTCCCACTACCGCCGCTAGGCCATCGCCGCCAGCTTTCGATTCACCAGAGCCCGCTGCGGCTTCGAGCACGGCATCGCCAACGCCCGCTCGAACTGCTCGCGGGCCTCGTCGTTGCGCCCGGCCCGCCGTAGCAGTTCGCCCCGCACGATGCTCGCCTGGGCGTAGCGATCCAGCGGTCCGATCGAATCCAACTCGGCGAGCCCGGCGTGGGTCCCCCGCGCCATCGCGATCGCCACCGCCCGGTTCAGCCCCACCACCGGCCCGGGCTTGATCTCTCGCAGCATGTCATAGAGCGAAACGATCTCGTCCCAGTTGGTCTGGTCGAAGCTGGCCGACCGCGCATGCACGGCGGCGATGCCGGCCTCGAGGTGGTAGGCGGTCAACTCGTCGCCCGCAGCCGAGCATTGCAGGTGGTGGAAGCCGCGCGCGATGAGGTCGCGATCCCACCGCGTACGGTCCTGGTCTTCGAGCAGCAACAGCGCGCCCTCGGCATCGCTCCTCGTTTCCAGTCGCGATGCGTGAAAGAGCATGAGTGCCAGGAGCGCGTGGGCCGCGGGGCTGGCCGTGCGTTCGTCGTGCACGAGCATCGCGCCCAGGCGACAAGCCTCCTCCAAACGATCACGCTGGATCACATCCTCGCCCTCGCCCGCCGAATAGCCCTCGTTGAAGAGCAGGTACACCGTCTCGAGCACGCTGCGAAGCCGAGGCCGGAGTTCCTCGGGTTCGGGCATTTCCATCGAGATGCCGCCCTCGCGGATCGCACGCTTGGCCCGTACCAGCCGCTGCGCCGCCGCCGAGTCGCTGATCAGGAACGCTCGCGCGATCTCGCCGGTGCCCAGGCCCGCGACGAGCTTGAGCGTGAGCGCGATGCGCTGCTCCCGCGGCAACTCCGGGTGGCAGCACATCAGCATGAGCCGGACCTGCTCATCCAGCTCGTCGTGCGCGCGTGCATACGCGTTGCGCTCGGCCCACGCCCGCAGCTTGGGTTCGTGCCTTCGTAGCGTCGCGTCCCGCCGCAGCGCATCGAACGCCCGACGCTTTGCGACCTGCGTCAGCCACGCCGCAGGATTGTCAGGCACGCCGCGGAAGCGCCAGTGGCGCAACGCCTCGATGAGCGCTTCCTGCACCACGTCTTCGATGAGGTCGAGCTTGCCCGGCCCGAACACCGCTGCGAGCGACGCCGACAGCCGGCCGGACTCGTGCCGGAACAGGTGGTCGACCAGTTCGGGCACGCCGCCCGAGTCAGTGGGCGTCGATCTGCCGGACGTGGGTGCTGGCGCCATACTTCACGTGCGGGCTGCTGCGGGCGATCTCGACGGCCTCGTCATACGAAGCCGCATTGATGGTAAAGTACCCGCCCAGCACTTCCTTGCTCTCGGCGAACGGGCCATCGGTCACGCCGCTCTGGGTGACGACCTTCCCGCCCTCGTCGGCCAGCTTCTCGCCGCCTTCGAGCTTGCCGGCCTTGCCCATCTTCTGGGCCCAGGCACCGTACTCCCGGACGACCTGCTGCATCTGCTCGGGCGTCA
Source organism: Phycisphaerales bacterium JB060 (assembly GCA_044440025.1). Classification (GTDB taxonomy): domain Bacteria; phylum Planctomycetota; class Phycisphaerae; order Phycisphaerales; family UBA1924; genus JAHCJI01. The sequence continues at coordinate 9,718 of JBITAF010000028.1, forward strand.
GGTCGGCGTAGTCGGCGGGGTTATCGAACAACAACAGCATGAACTTCGGCATCATGGGCTCCTCTCAGGGTTCGATCCGCGGCCGCAGGGGAGGCGCGGCCTTGGGCTCACCCATGTAGACGCACGTGCAACGCCCGACTCGACACCGCCGCTCAAAAAAACTTCACCACACCCGCCGCACGCACCACGGGGCCACCGCCAGGCCCACCAGTACGGCGATGACGCTCTTGATGACCATGCCCGGCAGGAACGGCAGCATACCGCCCTCGATAGCCCGCCCCAGCGAGAAGTCCCGCACGATGGCAAGCCAGGGCACGCCCATGGCGAACACCACCGCATGAGCGGCCAGCACCGCCAAGATGATTGCAAGCCACCCTCGTGGCAGACCGTCGCGGTCTTTCACAATCATGCCCACCACCGGCTGACACGCCAGAAAGCCCACGATGTAGCCACCCGTCTGACCAAGAATCACCCCAAATCCGACCGATTCCTCGGCGAACAGCGGCACGCCCACCACCCCCGCGGATATGTACACCAGCATGCTCAGCGAGCCCGCCCGCGGGCCCAGGCACAGCGCCGCCAGCACCACGAACAGCGTTTGCAGCGTCATCGGCACGCCGTCCGGCGGCAGGGGGATGGCGATGTGGGCACCAAAAGCCGTCAGCAAGGCGAAGCCGGGAATACCAAGGCCCCAGAGTTGGGCCTTGGTCAGCGATTGGTCGGTCGAGCGGCTGAGTTCGGGGGTCTGGGTCATGCGTCTGGCATTGTTGGCACCTGTCCGGCTCGCCAACGGCCTGTGAGCCGCCTACAGATTCCGTTCCCCATCCCGGAGAGGTGGCGGAGCGGTTGAACGCGCCGGATTCGAAATCCGGTATGGCCTTCGGGTCATCGGGGGTTCGAATCCCCCCCTCTCCGCTTTCTGACTTCTGCTCTACCCCGCTCTTTAGCGGGGTTTTCTCGTAGTTGCCGCGATCAGAAAAGCCCGATAACTCAAGTATTCTGCACAGTTTCTGAAACTGTTATTGACACGATTCGGATCCGTGGTAGGCTGTCCACATGCCCGTCACCTTTCAGGACGACACTGCGGCCGTCGTAGCCGAGATACGCGAGTTGTTCGCGCAGGTGATCGAATCCAAGTGCGGGGCGGGCATCGGTCTGCCGGAGATCTGTGACGGCTTCGGCATCCATCGAAAGCTGGCATGGCAACTCACCAAAGTGGCCTACGGCGACGACCCGTTCTACGCCGCACGATATATGCCCTCGCCCAGGGCCATCGAGACGTGGGTTCGCTCGGCCACCCAGGCGGGCGTGGAGGGTGCCCTGCTCGAACGCGTCCGCGAGGTATCGGCCCGCTTCGAGAGCCTTATCGAGACGCACGCAGGCAGCCGTACGGCCATGGACATGATGCTTGAGTCGTGCGTGGCCGAGCCGAGCGAGGACATCGACACCCGATGGCGACAGCGGGCGTTCGAGGGCAACAGCTACATTTGGGGTGTGCAGGCCCGCACGATGGCGTCATTCTCCATTCTGGCGCCGTCGACCGACCGGAAGGGCTGGCTGGACATCGCTCAGGCACGGAGCCTCATCGACTTCCGTCGCACGCGACCCGACACACGGTGGATGATCGGCCAGGCAACTGTTCTCCTCGATGACGCCACCCCGAACACGCCGCATCGTCAGCCGCTGGATCCAGCCACCGCGGGCACCGCCGGGGGGGTACCCGTGATCGGCGAGTACACGACCAACCCGCTGCCCCGGCTCGAGCGGCGAGAGACACAGCTCGGTCAGGTGATCGACGAGTTGTTGCCGGGCAAGATCGGACAGGCCGGCCAGCTCACCATCACCACGGGCGAGGTCATCCGGAATCTGGCTCCGGGATATGCCAACCCCAACGATCGATTCGCTCACTTCGGCACCGGGATCGGCACGCCCGTTGAGACCGTCATGTATGACCACTTCGTGCACCGAACCCTGTTCGAAGGTGTGCGGCGCGAGTTGTGCGTCTTCGGCGAGCTTGGTCGACCCTACACGTTCGACGATCAGGACCGTCTGCGCGTGCCCGAGCAGATCCATCACCACGGCCGCGGGCTTGCCAGCGTGCATACGCCCGACGCGCCGGGCTACGCCCGGTTGCTTCGATACGCGTTCAACGGCTGTGGATGGGATCCGGCCGACTTCGATCTGTACCGGGTGCGCATGGCATATCCGCCGCTATCTACATCGGTGATGATCCGACACGAACTCCCATCGCCTCCGGAATGGCTGGAGGCTTGAGACTCATTTGAACCGTTTGGGTGGGGGCCGATTCGCACAACACTGGAGGCATGAAATGACCGAGATTCGCAAGATTATGTTCGCCGCCGCCCTGGCAGCCGCCCCCACCGCCGCGCTCTCGCAGACCGTCGACTTTGAGGACCTCACCGAGGGCTTCAAGGGCACGACCTTCGAGTACGCCGGCATGTTCTTCCAGGACATCAACCAGGTCTCAGGCGTGTTTCCCGACGGCTCGACCTTCGGCCCGCAGGAGTTCGACGAGGTCACCATCGAGGACGCGACGTTCTTCTACAACGACTTCCCCACCTGGGGCAGCCCGGTGAACGCGCTGACCTTCGGCAGCGCGTTCGTGCCCGGCGAGAACCTGTCCATCGGACGCATCTCCTCGGCCACCATCGTGCTCGACGAGGACCAGACCAGCGTCTCGATGCAGATCGCCTACTACGAGAACGGCCCGTGGGGCGGCATCCAGTTCCACCTGGACGCGATCCAGTTGGGCGAGGTCGTCGGCAGCGCCGACCCGATCACGATCAGCGACCTGGGCGGCCGTGACAACATCGCCCTGGGCGAACTCTCGATCTCGGGGGTGGAGTTCGATGAACTGCACCTGTACGCCACCTTCGGCGACGAGTTCAGCCTGCCACGCATCCTGATCGACGACATCGTCTTCGGTTCGGGTACCGGCTGCCGTGCCGACTTCGACGGGGATGGGGAGTTGACGCTGTTCGATTTCCTGGCCTTCCAGAACGCCTTTGACGCTGGCGAACTGGCGGCGGACTTCGACGGGGACGGCAGCCTTACCCTGTTCGACTTCCTGGCATTCCAGAACGAGTTCGACGCCGGCTGCTGATCGGCGCCTTCCATACTGTCCTATTCACTGGCAGCCCGCCCCGCCTCCCTGGGGCGGGCTGTCGCTTTTTGCCCTCGATGTAGCACGCTTCGGACCGCGTAGCATCTCCAGGTTTGAGAGGGATCTGACATGCTCGACGCATTTCTCTGGTGGCTCGCGATCTCCATGTTCGGCCCGCTGGCCGTCCTGACGATCACACCACTGGTCTGGGACACTGGCAAGTGGTTCGTCCGGGCATGGGACTTTCCCAGGCTCCAGTTGGCCGCCTTGACCATCCTGCCGGCGATCGTGCTGCTGGGGCTGATGGCACGGGGGAGCGGGCGTGCGGTCGCCGCCTCGCTGATCGTGGCGCTGCTGGCGTTCGCCGTTTCCGGCCTGATCCAGATGCTCCCGTTCTCCCGTTTTTGGCGAAAAGAAGTGCCCGCGCTGACCGGTGAGGCCAGCAGCGACTCGACCCTGACCATCCTCGTTGCCAACATCTGTTACGAGAGCGACCAGTACGAGAAGGTCGCCGATGCGATCAGGAGCGCCAATCCCGACCTTCTATTGCTCATCGAGGTGAACGAGACCTGGCGAGACTCGTTGGAAAGACTGGCAGAACGATTCCCGCACCGTGTTGAATCAATCTCGGGCGAGGGGCTGGGGCTGGCGTTGTGGTCGCAACGGGAGCTTCGTGAAACGCACATCGACCATATCGTCAGCGAGCGGCGGCCCTCGATTTTCGCCGACGTGAATCTGGCCGATGGGCGGTCCGTTCGCTTCGTCGGGCTGCATCCGACGCCTCCGGGGCTGCGCGACAGCACCGGAGAAGAGCGACGCGACAGCAGGGTGCGAGATTCCGAGTTGGTGCTGCTCGCCCGCCACATCGCCGACAACGCCGAGCCCAACTGGATCGTTGCAGGAGACTTCAACGACGTGGCCTGGTCGCACACCACTCGGCTGTTCAAGCGGCTGAGCGGGCTGCTCGACCCGCGTGTGGGCCGCAAGCTGCTCAACACTTTCCATGCACGCTTCTGGTGGCTGCGATTCCCGGTGGATCACCTCTTCATCGCCCCCGGCTTCCGGATCGGCAACCTCGAACGGGTGCGACTGCCCGGCTCGGACCACTTCGGCGTGCTGGCCACACTCCAACTTGAGGCCAAGGCCGAGGCCGAGCCGCCAGAGCCCAACACCGAAGAGGGCGACGAGGAAGAGGCCGAGGAGGCCGTCGAGGAGGGCGTGGAGGACGCCCGTGAGCGATCTGTCGAGGTGAGCAATCCAGGTGTGGCCGCCGCCTGATCAGGAATACCCTTATTCAGCACGGTTGCACGTTGGGTTGATTTGGCAGGGCTGCCCCGTAACAGTTGCGGGTTCCTCCGCCAATGCCGCCGGAGGCTGACACGAAACACGGCCCAATGGTCGTTCGATCAGCCCTCCACGATGGCGAGCCCAGATGAACCCAATGACATCATCACGCCGACTCGGTTTTGAGACCATCAGATCCGTCCGCAGCGGTTCCGGGTGCGGGCTCGAACGCCGGGCCGTGCTCGAGCACGCCCCGGGCAACGTCGACGAGTTTGACGCGGGCGTTCTGGGCACGGGTCCGGAGTATGGCGAACGCCTGGGCCTCTTCAATCTTCTGGTCGGCCATGATGGCGCCCTTGGCGCGCTCGATCACCTTGCGGTCGGCCAGGGCCTGCCGGAGCGAGTCGACCTCTTCGGCCATGACTTGGAACTGCTCGAAGCGGGCTTGGGCCACCATGATGGCCGCCTGAAGATCGATCGGATCGATCGGCTCGATGAGGTAGGCCATGACATGGTCGGCCATGGCCTTTTCGACCAGTTCCAGCGAGCGGCGGTCGGCGACGATGACCGAGGGCACGGGGTTCTCGGCTCCGACACGAACGACCGCGTCGATGCCATCGCCGTCTTCAAAGGTCAGGCCGGTTACGATCATGTCAGGGTGCTTGTCGGCAGCGGTCTCGAGGATTTTCTCGACCGAGCCGCACTCGCAGATGACCGTATGGCGACGCTCGATGATCGAAACGAGCGTATCACGGGGCTCCCGTTGACCGTGGGCGACGATGATCTTGAGCCCCTCACGAGCCAACCTGGCCGCATTCATCGCCACCGATTCGCTGTCTTCCTAGTCACTGCCCATCATGTCCTCCCAGGCTCGCGAGATCGCTGTGGATGGCGAGGGGACAGTGTATCGCCAATCACCGCACAACGAAGCCTCGCGAAGAGCTTTACAAACAGGAAGTGAGCATTCCAGTTTATCAGCTAGCCTATCTAAGCAAACGTTACGAGCACGTCACCGATGAGAACGTGGTCGACGATATTGTGCTCCCGGCGATCACAAAGAATCGGGGGCTGGGTGTCACCGGCTGTCTTTGGTTCGATCGGGACTACTTCTTCCAGGTGCTCGAAGGAGCACCGGACGACATCGAGGGCCTCTTCGAGACAATCGCACGCGATAACAGGCACGGATCGGTGACCCGTATCCTGACCGAGAACACCGGCCAGCGACGCTTTGACCGATTTGGGATGCGGGCGATCGATTCCAGCGCCGCACGCTCGATGCCACAACTGGTCGACGCATTCCGATCACCCCCGCCCGACCACACGCCCAGGTGGTGGAACGCGCTGATTCGCGGCGAGCGAGCCGACACGTTGTCCCAGCCAGCCGATCTATCCGCCCTGATGGCGCTCACCCGTCGGGTCATCGATGAACTCGCAGGGTGGTCAGACGCAACCCCCGCCTAGCCATCCGGTCCGCGTCGGCCCGCGCGTACAATCCGTTGTGCCGCCCGCAAACACCAGCTCTTCTCCCACCGGCCACGAACGGCTGCAACGCGTGCTTGCCGATGCGGGCGTCGCAAGCCGCCGCGCCTGCGAGCAACTCATCCGCGACGGCCACGTCGAGGTCAACGGGCAACTCGTGACCGACCTCCCGGCTTTCGCCGACCCGCGACGCGATGACATCCGCGTGAACGGCCGCCGCATCCGCCGGCCCGACGCCACCGTCACCGTGCTGCTCAACAAGCCGACCGCCACGCTGACCACCGCCGCCGACGAGCCGGGAATGGACCGCCGCACCGTCATGGACATCGTCCAGCACCCCCTTGCCCCCAGGCTGTTTCCTGTGGGCCGGCTCGACTATGACACAACCGGGCTGCTTCTGCTCACCAATGATGGCGAGCTGGCCAACCGACTGGCCCACCCCAGGTATGAGATCCCCAAGACCTACCGAGCCATCGTCAGCGGCGTGATGACCAGGGATAGCCTGGCCGACTTGGAACGCGGGGTGGTCTTGGCCCACCGCACCCACGGCAAAACCCAGGGAGCCGAGCGGACCCAGGCCGTCCAGGTCTCGGTCACCAGGCAACTCAGAGATCGGGCCCATCTGGAGATCACGCTGACCGAGGGCCGCAACCGCGAGGTCCGGCGGGTGCTGGCGCGAGTGGGCTGCCCGGTTCGCAAGCTCGAGCGCGTGGCCATCGGCCCGGTCAAGCTCGCGGATCTGCGGCGTGGCCACTGGCGCGACATCCGCCCAAGCGAGCTTAAGGCACTGAAAAAAGCTGTCGGGCTGCTGTCTTCGGGCATCCACCAACGTCCCACCCGACCGAACGCAGGAAACGCGTAACACATGCCCCGGCTCCCCGATTTGTTGCGACTGCCCGACACGGCCGAGATGGGCCGGGCCACCCACGTCAGCCGCATGGCCCTGCGCTCGATGCTGCGAACCCGCCTCCCGCAGATGGCCGCCGCGCTGTCCTATCGCACGCTCTTCGGGCTGCTGCCGATCAGCATCGTGGCCCTGGTCATCGTGCGAATGTTCGTGGGCGACGACGACCTGAAGCGTCTGATGGTGCAGGCCGTCGAGTTCACCGGCATCGCCGAGGTTATCCAGAGCGAGGTCGGGCAGACCACACCGGACGACCCGAGCGACGACGCGCCGGTGCAGCCCTCGCCGATGGGTGTTCTGTCCCTGCCCTTCCCGTTTACCTCACCGGTGCGCATGCAGATGGCGCTCGCCATGGTGGGCGACCCCGTGGACGAGGGCGATACCGGGCTGCTTAATCCACCCTCGACGCCCAACCCCACACCTTCGAGCCTGGACAAGCTGATCGACGGATGGGTGGAGCGATTCGGCTCAGTGCGATTCGACGCCATCGGCCTTATCGGCGGGCTGGTGCTCATCTATGCCGCGCTGGCGATGGTGGTTGAGGTCGAGCGATGCTTCAACCAGATCTGCCGCGCCAAGTCCGGCAGGAGCTGGGTTCGACGCATTACCCAGTACTGGACGCTCATGACGCTGGGTGCGATTCTCATCGCCCTGACCTTCCTCGTGGGCGTGCAGTTCCGCGAGTGGGTCAAGGCCATGGCCGGCGAGGGCGACGCATTCGGCCGATTTATCGTCGGCGCGGCCGGGTTCCTTGTCACTGTCGCCATCAGCACCGGCCTGCTCACGCTGGCGTACATGATCCTGCCCAATCGTCGCATGCGCCTGCGTCCGACACTTGCTGGCGCGTCGGTCGCCGCTGTGGGGTGGGAAGCCGCCAAATGGGGCTTCACGCAGTACCTCGGATTCTCGACCAACTCGACCTATGCCACCATCTACGGCTCGCTCGCGCTCATCCCGCTATTCATGCTGTGGGTGTTCCTCACCTGGCTGATCATCCTCTTCGGTCTCCAGGTGGCCTACGGCGTTCAGATGCTCGAGGACGGCATTACCCAGGACGAAGACTCCGACGAGCCCTCGCTCATGCTCGCAGGGCCGGGGTTGCTGATCGACGCCGCCACGGTGGTCGCCCGACGCTTCGCCGAAGGCCAGGGTGCTCGGACGTCCGATGTGGCAGACGAGTTGTCGCTCGCCAACGACCAGAGTTCCCGCATCATCGACGCCCTGCAGCGGGGCGGGTTCATCAAGCAACTGGACAGCAGCAACGGATACACCCTGTCCCGGCCCGCCGATCGGATCCGGCTTGCCGACATCGCCACTACCGCCCCCTCGCCCACCGCTTCGCGGGAGGGCTCCGCCGCGTCCGAGTTGTCCAGATTCGCCGTCGAGTCGCTGGGAGAAGCAACCCTACAATCCCGCCTTAGGGGGCCGGAAAACTCCCCGACCTCCGGCAACGTACAGAGTGAGGGGCAAAGTGAAGTTCAGGCCAACGGGCAAGGGAAAGATGACGCATGAAGTACGCCCGAGCCATCCGATACTCGATTCTCTCGCTGATAGCGGTGACCATCGTGGGGTCCGTTGGGGGTTGCTACCGCAAAGTGGTGGATTCCCGTGGTATCGGCGCCGATAGCACCAAGCTCCGCAGCGAGTACGAGAGTCGCCCGCTCGACTTCATGACGACCGAGAATCGCCGCGACAAGCGGGAAGTCCGCCCTGCCCGCGAGCGTGAACGCCCGTAAGCCTAAACTACTTTTCTCCCTGCCACATACCCCGATCCCGGAGCCACCATGGGCATCGAAGCCGCCTTGCCAACCGACGCGATCCTGACCACGCAACTCCAGCGCGTGATCAACTGGGCCCGCCGCAGCAGCATCTGGCCCATCCCCTTCGCCACGGCCTGCTGTGGCATCGAACTCATGGCCACCGCCTCCAGCCGCTACGACCTAGCCCGCTTCGGCATGGAACGCATGAGCTTCAGCCCCCGTCAGAGCGACCTGCTGATCGTCGCCGGCCGCATCGGCATCAAGATGATGCCCGTGCTCCAGCGGATCTACCAGCAGGTGGCCGAGCCCAAGTGGGTAATCTCCATGGGCGCATGCGCCTCCACCGGCGGGGTGTTCGACACCTACGCCACCGTGCAGGGCGTTGATCAGTTCATCCCCGTGGACGTCTACATTCCCGGCTGCCCGCCCCGCCCCGAGATGCTGCTCGAGGGCATCATGGCCATCCAGCGGGTCATCGATCAGGATGGCATCCCCCCCAAGGGCCCCGGTGGCAAGCGAGTACCACTGGGCATCGCCGTGCAGCCCACCCACAACAGCACGCCCCAACCGGTTGGCGTGCGCGTGGGCACCTGAGCCCACACAGGTTCCTAATCTACGATCGGGCCGACTTTCGCGTGTCAGGGTGAAACAATCACCGACATGAAGCACGCGCCCCATGCTGTCGCCACTCTCGCCTCTATGGCATTGTTCGCCGTCTCGCCGAGCTATGCCCAGGATGCCGCCCCGGATCAATCGAGCCCGGTCACGGGATACATCGAGCAACTCGACTCGGATCCCCGGGCCGCGTTGGCCCAGGCCGAAAAGGCACGCGACGCCGCCGTGGCCGCTTGGCCCTCTGGCGACATCGAGCAACTGGTGGACGCCGTCGAGCACCACGCGATCGTGCGGATGCTATCGCCCCTGCCCGCATCGGCCCGGCAACTGCTGGTCGAGGTGTGGGCGAGCCACCCCTTGTTCATGGGCGCGTTGGCGCGGGTGTATGCCGATGCGAACGACGGAGCCACGGTGTCCACCATCGCCCAGGCTATCGCAGATGGGCAGCCCGAGGCATTGACGGCCTATCCCGACCTGGCCGCCGCGGTGTGTGTGGTGCTCGATCGGCCGCGTACGTACCCGGGCCTGGGTTCGATCCTGCCCTCGGGGGCGGAGGTCTTCGACGCGTTCGTCTTCGCCCACCAGGATCGGCGGGTGACGGCCCTGCCGCTGGATGAACTGCCCGCCGAGGTGCTCGTGCACATGGCCGACGTCGCGCTCTCGGGAGATGGCATCCGCACCATCATCCAGGATCGCCGCCGTCGGGATCCGCTGGAGCTCTATCAGTCGGTGCCCTACCGGCAGTCTGGTCTCCTGGCGGGCGAGCCCGCGCCACCCCCGGAAGACTTCACCTTCGACCGCATCGCCGAGCGGGGCGGGCTTGGCCCGCTTCGGGGCTTCTATGCCGAGCAACTCGGGCAGGCCTTCGGCTATCCCGTCGCGCTCGCGACGGGGCACCTGGCCGACGAGCGATTTATGGCCCCAGTGTTCCTGGAGCGCGAACGCCGCGGCTATCAATGGAATCTTGAAGCCATTCCCGATCACCCGGAACTGGCATTCGGCACGGTACCCCAGCCCGCGACGGGTGATCCCATGCCGCTTGCCGAGTTGCTTCTGACCGCGAATCTGGCCGAGTCGGGAGCCCAGAAGACGCGCACGGCATGGGCGCTGATCAAGGCGAGCCAAGCCGCGCCCGAGGCGGCCCGTGGTCCGATGCTGCGGGCTTCGCAGTCGCACTCCAGGGGCTTTGCCCAGGCATGGCGGCGCCTGCTCGAGTTGGATATGCGCGAGGCGGCGAGCGAGCCGGATGGCCCGCAGCGGGTGCTGACAGAGTTCTTTGCCCAGGCCGACCGGGTTTCTCCCATGCTGGCCACCCGGATGGCGATCGAGGCCATCAACGGCATGGGCTCGGGCCAGCGGGAGATGCTCGAGTGGCTGTCACTTACCAGCCGCCGAGACCCGCATCGCTACGCGGCCGCCCAACTGGCACTGGGCGACCTGGCGCTCTCGGAAGGGGATCGCGACGCCGCAAGGAAGGCCTACGAAGATCTGGTGAACCGCCAGGCCGGTGAGACCCCGCTCGTCCTCGATGCGATCGCCCGACTCGAGACGCTGATCTCGCAGGACGGCCGAGAGGTTGAGGTCTTCGAGTTGTACGGCCGTACCCATCGCCGCTTTCGTGCGCCCAGGACCTCGCGTGAGGCCGAGGTGCGGGCCAGCGGTTTTATGGTGGTGGGCGAGCGATACGAGGCCGTGCTGCGCAACGCCGGACGCGAGCGTGAGGCCGACCGCCTGCGTCGGCAGTTGGATCGGGCTCTGCCGTAACCGCGCACCAAAAAAGCCCCGATAATTGCTCGGGGCCAATCGCTTCGACGGATGTGTTGGTCGGCTTACTTCTTGAAGTTGAGCGAGCGACCAATGCGGCGGCGACGGTTGATCATCTTGCGACCACCCTTGGTGCGCATACGGGCGCGGAAGCCGATCTTGCGGGCCCGAGATAGCTTGCTGAGGCGACGTGGATAATGCATTGCTCGATACCCCGGGAATACCCTATAAACCCCTGCCGATCCCGCTCGGTTGGGCCCAGAGTATAGGCCCCGCCAAAGGTCCAACCAAGCAATGGGCAATCATGCCCAAATGAGAACTGAAAATCGCTTGGTTGATTGCCGATGATCGTGTAGACTGGAGTAATCCGGGTTCCCGCATCCCGCTGTCGTCGACCGATGGCTTGTCGGCCGCGAGATGCTGGAATCACCTGGCTATGTGTTGGCCGGCCGCCCACCGGATGGCGCCGGCTGTGCCGAGGTTGCTATGGACGATTCTGGCGAGTTGTGTATCCAGACCGCGGAGCGGGCGATCGGGTACACATTCAAGAACTCCTGCCTGCTGGTCAAGGCGTTGACGCACGCGTCTGTGACCGATGCGCGGGTTGATTCCAACGAGCGTCTCGAGTTCCTGGGCGATTCCGTGCTTGGGCTGGTGACCAGCGAACGGATCTTCACGCTCTTTCCAAACCTGCTCGAAGGCGAGATGACCAAAATCAAGTCGACAGCGGTCTCTCGCCGGACTTGCGCCGACATCGCCGACGCGATGGGGCTGATCGACCTACTGATGCTGGGCAAGGGCATGCGTGCCGGCGCACCGCTGCCCCGATCGCTGGCCGCCGCGGCGCTCGAAGCGATCATCGCGGCGATCTATCTCGACGGCGGGCTCGATGCCGCGCGCGACTTCCTCGTGCCATACCTGGATCCGTGCATCCAGAAGGCCGCACGCCTGGGGCACCAGGAGAACTTCAAGAGCGTGCTCCAGCAGCATGCCCAGCAGCAGCTCGGCGCGACGCCCCACTACCGCGTCATCGATGAGCAGGGCCCCGACCACGCCAAGAGCTTCAAGATCGCCGTGGAGATTGACGGGCATCGCTTCCCGGCCCAATGGGGCCAGAGCAAGAAGCGGGCCGAGCAACTGGCCGCGCTCGAGGCACTGCGCGAGTTCGGACTGATCGAGCGGACCAAAGACGGCGAGATCCGTCTGATCGAGTCGGCCGACGCCACCTGAACACGATCAGTTCGTCGGGCGCACGTCGAGCACGACCGGAAGATGGTCGCTGGCGGCGGTATCGGTCGCATCAAGCCCGAGTCTGGCAAGCGCTGCCTCGCTTAGAACACCAGTATCGAACACGAAGCTGTTGGCGGCCTCGGCTCCGGCATCGCTGTAAAGCAGGAAGTCCAGCCGGCCGGGCGTAAAGGCACTTCCCGGGTCGTACCAGGTGTACATCGCCTGATCGCCAAGCCGACTGGGCTCGCAGACAGCCAGATCCGAGCCGTCGAGGTCGGCACCTGCGGCGATGGCTTCCAGCGGGGGGCGCGAGCCCACCAGGTTCAAGTCGCCGCCGACGACCAGCCCCCACGACGCTGCGCCGGGGTCCTGGTCGAGCGCCCTCGCAAGCATGTCGGCGATAGCGGTCGCCTCGGCAACTCGCTGGCGGTCTTCCCTGCTTCCCATCGTGCCGCAGCACTTGAGGTGGGTGGAACCGACGGCCAGCGGGCCAAGCGGTGTCTGGGCCAAACCGCCGACGAAACGTAAGGCGTTCTGGGCATTCACCGGGTTGGGCGTGTCCAATGGGGTGAGCACCGAAAGGGGATGCTTCGAGGCGACGGCCACACCCCACGCCGGCCCCTTGAGTACGTGCCACTGGGTCGAGTCATCGACGTGGGCGGTCAGCCATGCACGCAGCGCGTCGGCATCGCCTTGGTCCCATTCCTGCAAGAGAAGAACGTCGGGATCGAGCACGCGGATGATGCGCGCGAACGGCTGGGGGTTGCTCACAGGGCTGGAGCGCTCGACGTTGTAGCTCAGCACTCGGATGGCGTCATCGGGCCGGGGAGGCACGCGGATGTCGCGTCCGGTGAGCGGCTCGGCGGGCGGAGCATCGACCTCGAAGGGGTCCGCCCAGGCGCTGACATCGCCCCTCCCGTCTCGCATGACGACAACGCCGGCGATGCGGCCGGCGGTCCCCAGGCCATCGGGGTTGAGCCCGAGTTCTTCAACGGCCGAGCGGGCAATGCGGGCCTCGTACCACTCTGATGCGTGGGTGGGCGCAAAGGAGAAGCCCAGCATCTCGTGGGGCACCACGCGGGCCACGCCGTCGGGTTTCTGGATTCGGAACATGACGCCCGCGCCCACACGTGGCGCATCGGGCTCGCGGGGAGAAAAGATAATCTCGATGTCAGCGCCCAAGCCCCCGCTGATGGCCGGCTCATCCAGGGTGGCTCCGGTGGCGGGGTCCCCATCGGCATCGATGTAGATCGAGACGGGCGTGTCCATGCCCTGGAGCGTTCGGATCTGCCCGTCGAGCTTGAAACGAAGATAGAGGTAGTGGGCGTCGGCGACGGCCGCGATATCGCGGGGCCACTCGCTCACGTCGCCGTCCAGGGTAATGGTCTGGCTGCCCGTCCAAGCCCGCGGCTCGATGGCGGCAGCGTGCTCGGCCCCGGCACCCGTTGTCGCGGTGCTGGTGGGCAGGGTCTCCGAGGGCGCCGCGTCCTCGGAGCAGCCGCTCAGGGCCAGCAAGAGGCTGAGGGCGAGAGGGCGAAGCAGAATCGTGGCGTGTGTCTTCATCAAACAACGGTACCCCCGCGAGGCGGGGGTGGGCACGGGCTCATCAAATCCTCACAGTTGAGGGGCGCAGGGAAAGGGCTCAGCCGCCAGCGACCATCGCGGTGATGATGGTGGCGATCATGCCAACGCCCATCACGAGTGTCAGCACGATGAGCCAACGCTGCGCGCCCGTCAGGGCACGGCCGATTCGGGCGTCGCGTTCGGCCTCGTGGCGTCGCATGGCGTCGATGGCCGCGGCCAGGCGGTCGTTGGTACCCGAAACAGCCAGGATGGTCTGGTTGATCTCGGTCAGGCTCTGGGCGAGCTTTTCCTCGCGCTGGGTGGCCCGCGCGATGGCCTCGGA
>JBITAF010000029.1:0-40947 GCA_044440025.1 Phycisphaerales bacterium JB060
GGGTGGCCGCGTGGAATCGCCCACGCGCCACCGCGCCGCCGGCGTGCCGCCGGGCGAGCTCGTCGAGCACCATGAACCCGGCGTTGTGCCGCGTGTTCTCGTACTCGCTTCCGGGATTGCCAAGTCCGATGATGAGTTTCATGGCTGGGTGATTCGAGCCCGTGGGTGTAGAGCCTTAGCTCTCACCATCAGGGCCCTCGCTGTCCTTCTTCTCGGTGATGACCTCGGGCGAGGCGGCGGCGTCCACCCCGGTGCTCTCGGACGTCTCGAGCTCGACCTCGGCCTTCACAAAGATGCTCACTACACGCGTGTCGGGCGGGGTCAGCAGCTTCATTGTCTCCTTGGGAAGGGGGATCTCACCGGCCGTGATCATCTCGTCCACACCCAGGTTGCTGATGTCCACCTCCAGCACATCGGGCAGGTTCGTTACCGCGCACTCGAGATGCAGCTCGGTTACCGGATGCGTCAGCACGGCGCCGGCCGTCTTCAAGCCCTTGGCGTTGCCCACGAACTCCAGCGGCACGGTCACCTCGACACGTTCGGAAAGGTCCACCCGGCGGAAGTCCGCGTGGATGATGTCGGTGCCGAGATGATCGAACTGGAGGTCCTGCAGCAGCACGAACTCGTTGTCAGCGCCCTCCATCTCCAGTACGAACACGCGCTCGCCCTTGGCAAAGTGGATGTTCGCCTCGTGTGCATCAAACTCGACCGAGATCGGGTCCTGGCCGTGGCCATAGACAACTGCCGGCAGGGCGCCGCGCTCTCGAAGGCGCTTGGCGTACCGCGAGCCCATGCGATCACGCTTCCGGGCGGGCAGGGTTGGGGCGTCTTCATGCATCGGAAACTCTCCTGTGCGATGCTTTGCATCGCGTGTTTCTTCGAATTATCGCTTCGCGCCGGCGGCATCGCGCAGCAGCGCGCTGACCGATTGGTCGTGGTGGATATTGTGGATCGCGTCGCCTAGTAACTCGCCCAGGCACAGCTCCACGAGCTTGCCGTCCAGACGCTTGGCGCGATCGCTCAATGGGATCGTGTTCGTGACGATGACCTGGCTGATCGGGCTCTCGATCAGCCGGTCGATGGCCGGGCCTACCAGTACTGGATGGGTCGCCGCAACCAGCACCTCGGTGGCGCCCTGATCCATCACGAAGCGGGCCGCCTCGCACACCGTGCCGGCCGTCGAGATCATGTCGTCGAACATCAGCACGGTCTTGTTCTTCACATTGCCGATGAGCGTATCGGTCACGACCTCGCTGCCACTGACCCGCTTCTTGTTGATGATTGCGAGATCGGCCTCGAGCAGGTTCTGCATCGCTTCGGCCATCTTCACATTGCCCACGTCCGGACTCACCAGGCACAGGTCCCCCAGCCGCTCGCGGTGCGCCCGGAAGTGGTCCAGGAATACGGGCGTGGCCGACAGGTGGTCGGTCGGCAGATCAAAGAACCCCTGGATCTGCGCCGCGTGCAGATCGATCGCCAGCACCCGGTCGGCCCCGGCGGCGGTGATGAGATTGGCCACCAGCTTGGCCGTGATGGGCACGCGGCCCTCATCCTTGCGGTCCTGTCGGCCATACCCAAAGTACGGTATCACCAGCGTGATCCGCTTGGCCGATGCCCGGCGCAGGCAGTCGATGAAGATGAAGAGCTCCATCAAGTTGTCGTTCACAGGGTGGCACGTCGACAGAATGACAAAACAGTCGCGGCCGCGCACGTCCTCGTCCAGCTTTACCAGTAGCTCGTCGTCGGGGAAGGCCATCGTCCGCGCCTTGCCCAATGGCAGGTCGAGATGGGCGCACACGCGCTCGGCCAGATCCTTGCTGTAGCGGCCGCTGAAGACCTTCAACTGGCTGGGGTCGATCTTCATGCTCGCGTTCCTCCCGCGGCTGGGTGCCGCTTGCGATAGATCCGATCAACCTCGGCAAGTTGTTCGGGCGTGTTGATGCTCAGCACGTCCTCTGCCGGTACCGCGTCGACCACCTCAACGCGAGCGCCGCCGGCCAGCAGCAACGCCGGCACGTCGGTCAGGTAATACTCGCCGGTCTTGGGATTCCGCTCGACATGCCGCAGGGCATCCATCAGTGGGCCCAGCTTGAAGCAGTAGTAGCTGGGATTAATCTCGCGAATGCCAAGTTCATCGTTGCTCGCGTTCTTCTGCTCCACGATGCGTGCAAATCGGCCCTCGCCATCTCGCACGATGCGGCCATACCCGGCTGGGTCGTGGACCACCGCAGTCGCCAGTGTTGCCGCGGCGTCGGCCCGGCGGTGGGTCTCCAGCAGCGTGCGGATTGTGTCCTCGCGGATCAGTGGGCCATCACCGCACAGCACAAGCACGTCGGACTCCAACGAGACATCTGACAGTGCGCCCTCGGCCGCGAGCACCGCGTGCCCGGTCCCGAGTTGCTCGGCCTGCAGCGTGAATCGCACGTTGCCGGTGGCTCCCTCGAGTGCCGCCTCGACGTGCTCCCGGCCATGGCCCACGACCGCAACCAACGGCGAGCACCCAACCGCATGGCAGGCCTCGGCGACGATCGACACCATGGGGCGACCGCCGACTGGATGCACCACCTTGGGCAGGTCGCTGCCCATTCGTGTGCCCTTGCCGGCTGCGAGGATAATCGCACATGGCTGCCCATACGATTTGGAAGCGGTATCGCTCACGCGGCTCCAAAAGCGGAAGCACTGACTGGAGCGAGCGGGGCACCGGGGGAAACTACCCGACCAGGATTCGAACCTGGACTTTCAGTACCAAAAACTGAAGTGCTACCATTACACCATCGGGCAGTGAGGAATCTGCTCGGTGCGCTCGCGTCAGGCGGTGCTCCTTGTCCAGTCGTGCCCGGGGCACAAGTCCCATGCCATTCGATCGCGCCGGGACCTTCCCGACGCGGCGGTGGCACGGGACGTGGGAGACGAACAGACGCGGCCGCTGCCAACGCCAATCCGCTCGCACGCTGGCTCTTAGAGCTGGATCACCGATCTGGGCTTTTCGCCCGCCGGCAACCCCTGCCTGCGCCTCGCCGCCGCTCACCCTGCTGGGCGCTCATTGGCTCATCGCAGCCGGCTCCCGTCCTGCCGCTTCGCGAAAGGGATAATAGCCACCCAGCCGACGGCACGAACACCCGGTTCTATCCTTGGGCCAATGAACCGTCCCGCCTCCATCCTCGTGGTGTGCCTCGCAATCACCCTCCGGGCCATGGGCCAGGCGGCTGAGCCCCTGGAAATACGGGTGGCCACCTTCAACCTCGGGGATGTTTCCACCAGTGATCTTCTGATCAACGACCAGCCACGGGTCCAACGGCTGGCCGAGGTCATCCAACGCATGCGTCCCAATGTGCTCTTGGTCAACGAGATCGCATTCGATCAGCATGGCGTGCCCGGGGTGCCCACCGACGAGCCCGAGGGAACAAACGGACGGCGGTTCGCCGATCACTATCTCCAGGTCAGCCAGGCAGAAGGGCTCGAGCCAATCAGGTACCGGGCAATCATGCTGCCAACGAACACGGGCCGGCCGAGCGGTTTCGATCTGGATAACGATGGCCAGGTGACCACCACCTACCCCAGACCGGCCCGCTCGACGCGCAGCGGTATCGCCCCACCTCAGACCGAGGAGGGCCGGGCCTTCGGCAACGATTGCTGGGGTTTTGGCACGTACCCGGGTCAATACGGCATGGCCCTGTTGGTGGATGATCGGTTGAACGTTCTGGACGAGGAAATCCGCACGTTCCGCCTGCTGCCCTGGAGCGCCATGCCCGATGCACGGCGACCGATAGACGAGGATGGCACACCCTGGTACGACGACGAGGAGTGGGCCGCGATGCGACTGAGTTCAAAGAGCCACTGGGATATCCCCGTAAAGCTGCCGAATGGAGCCATCCTCCATTTCCTGTGCAGCCATCCCACCCCGCCGGCCTTTGATGGGCCCGAGGGCCGCAACAAGGCTCGCAACCACGACGAGATCCGGTTCTGGGACGACTACCTCGACAATCGCGGTTGGATCGCAGACGACGAGGGGCAGGAGGGTGGGCTGACTCGGGGCGAGTTCTTCGTGATTCTCGGGGACCTCAACGCTGATCCGGGAAAGGGCAAGGACGTGGGCGAGGCGATCAATCGACTCATGAGGAATCCCCGCGTGCAGCGGTTCGAGACTCCAACTCAATCCGAGCCGATCGATGGACTCGAGCCAACCGACACTGCCACCTTCGGCCTTCGCGTGGACTACGTGATTCCGAGTAAGGGGATCGATCTTGTTCGCAGCGGCGTTTGGACACAATCGCCGATGCCTCGTGGCGAAGAGAGCGGTTTCCCCAGCGACCACTTCCCGGTGTGGGCTGAACTGTCCGTGCCGGCATGGTGAGCATGGCGACCAACCACGATACGGTGGATTCATTGCGGCGGGACCGCAAAGATTCCTGTGAAACAGAACTTCCGGTCCGGCCGGAAGTAGCCATTCCTTCGGAGTACGAAACGCCGATGACCCGTGCCGAGTCGCCAGCCGCGTCGATGGCATTGTCACCTTCTGGCTCGCAGGGCCTGAGTTTGGCAGCGCTGTATGAGACAACCAAGCCGCGAATCACACGGCTGGTCACGATAACCAGTGCGCTGGGTTTCGGTCTTGGGGCCCTTACGTATAGACCGGCCACACTCGATCTGGTGACCGGCTTTATCGCAGCCATAATGGGCTCGGGGCTTGCGGCCGCGGGGGCGAACACACTCAACCAATGGATGGAGCGATCCCGGGACGCACGCATGCCGCGAACCCGGACCCGCCCCTTGCCGACGGGCAGGGCGACACCGACCACCGTCTTATTCTTCGGCGTTGAGTTGTGCGTGCTGGGTGTAGCGGTAGCGTGGGCGCTGGCTGGCCTTCCGGCGGCGGTGCTCATTTCGGCGACGGTGCTCAGCTACCTGCTGCTTTACACCCCCAGCAAGCCTGGGTTGTGGAGCAGCACATGGATTGGGGCCGTGCCGGGCGCGTTCCCTCCGGTGATCGGCTGGGCGTGCGCGGGCGGCTCCTGGTCGTCGCTTGCCGAGATCGGCCCCTGGGCGCTCTTCACGATCATGTTCGTCTGGCAGATCCCGCACTTCCTGGCCATCGCGTGGATGTACAAGGACGATTATGCGGCAGGTGGCTACAGCGTGCTGCCCGTGGTCGATCGCAGTGGACGATGGACATGGACGATGATGGTGCTGTGGGCGGCGATCCTGCTGCCGGTCACCATGCTCCCACCGCTGGTAATGGACGCGACCCCCGGCTTCATTGCCGTCCCAGTCGGGGCGATCGCGGGCGTGTGGTTTCTGTCGCAGACGGTGCGTGTCGCGCGTTCCAGAACCCGCGCCGATGCTCGCAAGGTGCTGATCGGATCGGTCATCTATCTGCCCATCCTGATGGCCGCATGGGTGGCCGATGCCGGGCTGGGAATGGCGTTGGGGTGGTGACGTCTCCGGTCAGGCTCGTAAGCATCGAGGAGGGTGTGGTCGAGCATCGCGCGCGGCGCAAGCAACCAATCAGAGCCCTGGATGGTGTGGATCTGGCCATCGAGCCGGGCGATCACCTCGCCCTGCTCGGCCCCAACGGATCGGGCAAATCCACGTTGCTGCGCAGCATCGCGGGCCTCCAGCCGCTGACCTCTGGCAGGCTCGACCGACGCGATGGCCTGCGCCTGGGCGTGGTGTTCCAGCACCCGGCACTGGACACGCTGCTGACCGTTCGCGAGAACCTGCGACTCCAGGCTGCGCTCTTCGGTATACCGGATGCAAATGCCAGGATCGAGCGGTTGTGCGGCGAGCAGGCCATCGACCAGCGCCTCGACGACCGGGTGCGGACGCTCTCTGGCGGGTTGGTGCGAAGGGTCGAGTTCGTGCGCGCCATCCTGGCCGATCCCGATTTGTTGCTACTCGATGAGCCCACGGTGGGGCTCGACTTGCCATCACGCGCGGGGTTGCTGGGAGCCATCGATTCATTGCGCGCACACAAGCCACAGATCGCCGTGGTGATGAGTACGCACCTGATGACCGACGCCCAGCGTTCCGATCGCGTGGTGATGATGGCGGAGGGACGCATCGCAGCCCACGGCTCGCCGGATGAGTTGGTTCGCAAACTCGGACCGCTGCTGATCGCGGTGCCGGCCGGTGTCGAGGTGGGCGAGGCTCTGCCCTGGGAGCCGCAGGCCGATGGCTCGCGTGTAGCGCGTCCCGTTGATAATACGCAACTCTCCGATTGGACCACCCGCTTGGCCGCCGGGGGCGTGCCGTTCTCGGTGCGTCCACCGACACTGGCCGATGCGTACCTGCACGTTGCCCGGGCGTCGCTGGACGGGGCGGATGCATCTTGACCGGTGCCCGTGCGACCACGGCCCTTACGGGGCGAGAGGTGCGTCGGCTGACCCGCCAGCCGCTTCGGATCGCGGTGGCGATCGCCACCCCGGCGATGATGTGGTTGTTTGTCGCCAGCGGCTTTGCGGGAAGCATCCGGGCCGAGGCGTTGGGATCCCAAGCTGGTTCCATGACGCTGTACCTGTTGCCTGGGATGGCGTCGCTCGTGGTGCTTTTCAACGCGATCTTCGCGTCGATCTCACTGATCGAGGATCGCCACGAGGGCTTCCTGCAAGCCGTGCTGGTGAGCCCCGCACCGAGGTGGTCGATGGCGGTTGGTAAGCTGCTGGGCGGGGGCGTGCTGGGCTTCGCCCAGGCGGTGGTGCTGCTGGCGTTCTCGCCCCTGGTTGGCGCCCAGGTCTCGGCCATGGGTGTGTTGTCGATCGCGGGCGCCCTGGCTTGCCTGTCGCTGGGCGTCACGGGCATGGGCCTGGCGGCGGCGTGGAAGGTGGACTCGGCCTCAGGTTTCCACGGCGTGATGAACCTGGTGTTCATGCCCATGTGGCTGCTCAGCGGGGCGATATTCCCGGTGGACGGTGCCAGCGGCTGGCTGAGAGCACTTGTGGTGGTGAACCCGCTGGCCTGGTGCCATCGGGCGTTGGCTTCGGGGCTTGGTGGTGGCCTGGATGCAGCAGCGATGGCGCTCTCGGCGACCTTCGCGGTTGGCGGCGCGGGGCTGGCTATGGTGGTGATGGTCCGCGCTCGTGCGCGGGGAGGTTGACGTGTCTCAGAAGAAGCTGTTCATGGCCATCGTGGTTGTTGCGATCACTTGTTTCGGGCTGGTTGGCGCCCTGCTCATGATGATGCCGCGCGCCGTGACCGACGCCCAGATGATGGAGGCCGGCCGCGACCCGCTCCAGCCCGATGAGTTACTCGTGGGCTACAGCATCCCGAGGTTCGAGTTGACCGATCAGCACGGGCGGCCGGTCGATGAGTCGATCCTCGAGGGCGAGGTGACCATCCTGGCGTTCATCTTCACGAACTGTCCCTTCGCATGCCCCGGTATGACCGCCCAGATGCTCGAGCACCAGGCGCAGCTTGCGGGCACGGGCGTGCGGTTTCTGAGCATCAGTGTCGATCCGGACAACGATACGCCCGAGGTGCTCCTCGAGTATGGCCAGAGCCGAGGCGCGGACTTCGAGCGTTGGAGCTTTTTAACCGGGCCTTTCGAACGGGTCCGTACGATCGTTCGGGATAGCCTTAGCTTCCACGTGGGCGAGGACGCCAGCCGCCAGGTGACGCTTGAGGATGGCTCGACCATGAACAATGTGAGTCATCCTTCCCACCTGATCCTGGTCGGCCCCAATCGTCAGGTGCTGGGCATCTATCTGTACCACGAGCCCGACGCGATGCGTGACCTGCGTGCCCGCGCGCGTGCCGCCGCACGGATCGTCAACGCGGGCTAGCCGCGTTCGAACCGCTCTGCCGCCCGTTGCATGCCACGCAGCATGCCGTTGAACACGACGTGATGGGCGGGCAGCACGGTGTACCAGTAGGCAAGACCCATCAGGCCGCGTGGCTTGAAGCGGGCGGTCATGCAAAGTCGGCTTCGCTCTCCATCGTCAAGCGGCTCGATCCCAAACTCAAGGGTGGCCTGACCGGGTAATCGCATCTCGGCCAGCAGGTGCAGACGGTTTGGGCGCTCGACGGCGATGACGCGCCAGAAGTCCAGGGCCTCGCCGTAGGCGACCTCTTCGGGGTGGCGCCGGCCCCGGCGCAGGCCCGGGCCGCCGGCGATGTTGTCCATCCAGCCGCGCAGGCGCCAGAGCATGTCCGAGGCGTACCAGCCGTGCCCCCCGCCCACGCGGCCCACGGCGCGGAAGACCGCCTCGGGGCTCGCGTCGATCTCGCGTTGCCGGGCGTCGGTGAACACGCGGCCGCCCGCCCAGTCCGGGTCGCCCTCGACCACGCCCGCCGATGACCATGAGGTTTCGACTTGTGCCAGGCTTGTGCGTTCGAGGGCGAGGGCGATGGCTTCCTCGGGCGTCTTGGGCTGGTGTGGCATCGCCTCGCGTACGTCGTTCTCGCGGACCACGACCGGATTGCGCAGGCCCTCGGCCAGTGGTCGGCCGATGCTCGCGCTCACCGGCGTCACCAGCCCGATCCACCGGCTGCTGAGTTCAGGAGTAAGCACCGGCACGGGGATGACCAGGCGACGGGGCAGGCCCAGTTCGCGGGCCATCACGCGCATGAGTTGGTTGTATGTCCGCACACCATCGCCGCCGACCTCGTAGGTACCGCCGGCGGTCTTCGGTTCTTCCAGGCAGCGGATGAGCCAGTGGAGGATGTCGGCGATGGCTACCGGCTGGCATCGCGTACTCACCCACTTGGGCGTCACCATGATGGGCAGGCGCTCGACCAGATACCGGAGGATCTCGAACGAAGCCGACCCCGAGCCGATGATCATCGCCGCCCGCAGCACGGTCACCGGCACGGCGCCCTCTGCGAGCACCCGCTCGACCTCTCGCCGGGAACGCAGGTGGTCGCTCAGGTCTTCGCCCATCTCTCCAAGCCCGCCGAGATAGATAATCCGCTTAACACCAGCCTGCTCAGCGGCTTTGCGGAATGACCGGGCCAGTTCCCGATCGCGGTCGGCGTACTGCCCTCCGGCGGAGATCATGCTGTGGACCAGGTAGTAGGCGTAGCGGCAGCCCCGCATGTGTTCGGCCAGGGCGTTGGCGTCCTCGACATCGCCCTGGACGATCTCTGCGCGCTCGTGCCGGGCCCACTCGCGGTTGTCGAGTTTGCGGGGGCTTCGGGCCAGGCAGCGGATTCGGTAGCCGGCCTCGATCAGGCGTGGGGCCAAGCGGCCGCCGATGTAGCCTGTGGCGCCTGTGAGGAGCACGAAGGGTTGGTCTTGACGTGCGGGATGATCATCCATGCGATACGCTCTCCCTGAGGCGCGGCGCACGAGCACCAAGTCCGTGGGGGGCAGGGGAACCGCCACGCCTGATCTCGGAAGTCCCGATGAACCCCGATTCACAGCGGTTTCACCATAGACTCAATGCATGGGGAGATCATTTTACTAGGTGCTACTGGTGGGTTCGTGATGACCCGGTGTGCATTCGTCAAGTCTTGGGTGAAGCCGTCTCGTAATGCTGCCAAGCCTCGGGCGCTGAGAGGTCGAACGTGACAATCAAGCCGAGCGGAATCGCGGGTGATACTGCCGAGGTGAGGCCAGCGGGCGATGCGGTGAGTGGTGGTTCGGTTACCGTGATGGCCAACCGGCTCCCGGTTGCCAGATCTGAGCAGGGTGCGTGGAAGCTCAGCCCCGGCGGGCTGGTCAACGCCATGCTGCCGGTCGTGCGCGGCGGCGGGGGCGTATGGATCGGCTGGGGCGGGCAGATCGGCGGCCGGGGTGGCGAACTGACCGTCGATGGGCTGGAGATGGTCGATATCCCGCTGAGTCGCCGCGAGCACAAGCGATATTACTGCGAGATGGCCAACGAGATCCTGTGGCCGTTGTTCCACGATGGCGTGCGGAATCCTCACTATTCCGAGGACGCGTGGGAAGCGTATAAGCGGATCAACGAGCGGTTCGCCCGCGAGGCCGATGCTTCCACGCCCCGGGGCGGGCTGGTGTGGATCCACGACTATCACCTGCTGATGGTGCCCGGCGTGCTCCGTCGGTTGCGGCCCGACGTGCGCATCGGGCTATTCCTGCACATCCCTGTGCCGCCTGTAGAACTCTTCGCGACGCTGCCCTGGCGCGGGCCTCTGGTAGAGTCGATGATCGAAGCCGACCTCATTGGCACTCAGACCGAGCCGGACGCAGAAAACCTGCGTCGGTTGCTGCGCCAGACCGTCAGCGACACGAGCGCACGTGGCGAGGGAATCATCGCCGACGTGGCCGCCTTTCCGATCTCGATCGACACGCCCACGTATACACGCGAGGCCATGGTTGGCGAAGAAGACGGTTCTGTGGCCGAGTGCCGCAGCCGCTTCGGGGCCGACCGCACGCTCTACCTGGGCGTCGATCGCCTGGACTACACCAAGGGCATCGACCAGCGGTTGCTGGCGTTCGAGAAGGCACTCGAGATGGGCGATCTGGACGCGCGCGAGGTGTGTTTTATGCAGATCGCCGTCCCTTCGCGCGAGGCGATCCCCAACTACCAGGAGATCAGCGAGACCGTGGATGGGCTTGTTGGTCGCATCAACGGTCTGTTCAGCTCACTGGGCGACGCGGTGGTTCACTATGCAAAGTCTTCGGTACCCTTCCCCGATCTGGTCCGGCTCTACCGGGCCGCCGACGTGATGGTGGTCACGCCGCTGCGCGACGGCATGAACCTGGTCGCCAAGGAGTTCGTCGCCACGCGGTTCGACGCCACGGGCGAGCTGATCCTCAGCGAGTTCGCGGGCGCCGCCCAGGAGCTGACACAGGCCACCATCGTGAACCCGCACGACGTGCCCGTCCTGGCCGATCGCCTCGTCGCAGCGCATCACAATCGCGATCGCAGCGCACCCAACGACGCGATGGCGGTGATGCACCGGCACGTCACCGAGCACGACGTCCACCGCTGGGCCAGAGCGTTCCTGGATCGCCTGAGGCACGGCCCGGCGTTGCCCGGCATGGAAAGCGAGCAAACCGTGGCTGGAACGCCCACGGTGCGCTCCCAGCGGGTCGCGCCGGAGTAACCGCGTGCGATTCCGAGCAAGCATGACGTCCGAGACGATCGATCCAGCCGGTCTGCCGCCGGAGGTGGAGCGCGCCATCGACCGGCTGGCCGAGGCCCCCACGCTGCTGATCGCCAGCGATTACGACGGCACGATGGCGGCCATCGTGGACGATCCATCGGCCGCCCAGCCCGATCGCAACGCGGTGGTCGCCCTGCGAGCGCTCTCGGAGTTGCCCCACACCCACGCCGCGGTGATCTCGGGCCGGAGCCTGGAGGCCCTGGCCGGGTTCCTGCCGGGCATCGGGGGTGTTCACCTGGTGGGCAGCCACGGCTCGGAGTTCGACGCGGGGTTCGTCGAGGCTCTGGGTTCGCAGGAGCGGGCCCTGCTGGCAGAGCTGCGCGAGTCCGCGGCGGGCATCGCCGACGCACATCCGGGCGTGCACATCGAGAGCAAGCCCGCCAGCGTGTGCGTGCACGTCCGACAGGCCGAGCCGCAGGTGGCCGAGGCCGCGTGCCGCGCGGTGCTTGAGGGGCCGGCCACGCTCGAGGGCGTGTTCCTCAAACGCGGCAAGCGTGTGCTCGAGCTATGCGTGGTGGACACCAACAAGGGCCGGGCGCTGGCGCGCATCCGCGAGCGCGTGGGCGCTTCGCATTGCGTGTTCCTGGGCGATGACGTCACCGACGAGGATGCCTTCGCCCTGCTGTGCGGCCCGGACGTGGGCGTCAAGGTCGGGCCGGGCGAGACCGCCGCCGGGCTGCGGCTGGACGACCAGGAATCGGTTGCTCACTTCCTGGCGGCGTTGCTCGAGCGTCGATCGCGTTGGGTGCGCGGCGGGGCGGTGGTGCCCATTGAGCATCACGCCATGCTCAGCGATCAACGGACCATCGCCCTGCTCACGCCCGACGCCCGCCTGACGTGGCTGTGCCTGCCCAGGATCGATTCTCCCGCGCTCTTCGCCCACCTTCTCGGGGGAGACTCGGCCGGATACTGGAGCGTCACGCCCCTTCCGTGTCCCGGCCCGGCGAGCCAGCGTTACGAGGGCGACACGATGACCGTGGCGACCATGTGGGACACGGTGACCGTTCGCGACCTACTCGATTGCTCGCAGGGGCGGCCGCACCAGCCGCCCGGCCGCAGCGACCTGATCCGCGTGATCGAGGGTCACGGCCGCGTGTGGATCGTGTTCGCGCCCCGGCACGACTTTGGCCGCATCGCCACGGGACTGCGCCCGCGCGAGGGCGGCCTCGACGTGCTGGGCACGCACGACCGGGTCGTGCTGCGCTCGCCGGGGGTCCGGTGGCATATCGAGCCGCACGGCCAGCACGAGACGGCCTCCGCCGAGGTCGACCTGGATGCGCACGACGGACCCCTGGTGCTCGAGCTGCGCTTCGGCACCGCGAGCCTGGCGCCCGGGGGCGCGGTGGGCGCGCGGCGCGACGAGACCGACGCCTTCTGGCGCGCGTGGGCCGGGCGGCTGCGCGTGCCGGGGGCGCACGCCCAGGCGGTGCGACGCAGCGCGCTGCTCATCCGCGGGCTGTGCCATGGGCCCACGGGCGCCATCGCGGCGGCGGGGACCACGAGCCTGCCCGAATGGATCGGCGGCGTGCGCAACTGGGACTACCGCTACTGCTGGCCGCGCGACGCGACGATGGCCGCCGCGTCGCTGGTGCGGCTGGGCAGCACGGCCGAGGCGCTGCGCCTGCTCGACTGGCTGCGCGTGGTCATCGAGGCCCTGCCCGACGCCGAGGCGCTCGCGCCGTTGTACGCGGTGGGGGGCGAGGCGATCGGGCCCGAGGCGCAGATCGCCGAGCTGGCCGGGTACGCGGGCAGCCGGCCCGTGCGCGTGGGCAACGCGGCGGCCCACCAGCTCCAGCTGGACGTGTACGCGCCCATCGTCGACCTGGTGGCGCTGCTCGGCGAGGCCGGCGCCCCGCTGTCGCCCTGGCACGGGTGGCTGGCCCGCTCGCTGGCCGAGACGGCCGCGCGGTGCTGGCAGGATCCGGACCACGGCATCTGGGAGCCGCGCACGCCCCCAACGCACAACGTGCACACCAAGGTCATGTGCTGGATGACCATCCGCCGGGCGATGGACGTGGCCAAGGCGATGGGGGACGCGCCGCCCGAGCACTTCGAGCCCACGGCCCGCGCGATCCGCCAGCAGGTGCTCGAGCGCGGCTGGGACCCGCGGGCGGGCGCCTTCACCGCGATGTACGGCGGGGCGGGGGTCGACGCCGCCACGCTGTGGACCGGGCTGAGCGGCATGCTCGCGCCCGACGACGAGCGGTTCGTGGCCACCGTGGACAACGTGCGGCGCCGGTTGCTGCGGGGCGGGTCGGTCCACCGCTACTACCACGACGATGGCCTGCCCGGCGAGGAGGGCGGGTTCAACCTCTGCACGAGCTGGCTCATCGAGTCGCTGGCGCTCATCGGCCGGGCCAGCGAGGCGGCCGAGCTGTTCGAGCGATACCTCGCGCTGGCAGGCCCGTGCGGGCTTCTGGCCGAAGAGCACGACCCCGCCGAGAACCGAGCGTTGGGCAATGTGCCCCAGGCTTATTCGCACCTGGGCCTGATCAACGCCGCCCTGCGGCTGGACGCGCGCGACGCCCCTATATCGTCACCGTGAAGGCCGGCAGGCGGCCCAGGCGCAGGCGCACCGGTATATTCGTCCTTGGCAGGCGGGCCTGGCGGAGTGCGTGTCGCACACGCCACAACTCGCGGGCGGGGGCAAGCATCGCCGGGCTCCGCACGACAATGCCCCAGTCGCAAAACTGGACGGCCACCGGCACGCTCCCGTTACGCCGGGCGACGGAAGCGTCTACCCGGCCGTCCATCAGGATTTTGGGCCGGCGTTGTCCCGCGTCCGGATTCGGAGGGTCCCGTCGAGCACCCACGGGGCGTGGTCGACCCGCTCGCCCGTGCCGCTGGGCACGTGCACCCTCAGGCTATCGAACTCGTAGGTGATCTCGGCGCCGCGGCCGGTGAGGCGGTCGTATAGGCCGATGGCAAGATCGGGCCAGGTGGTGGTGCTGTCGTCTTGGGTCATGGTGTGTGTCCTCCTTCATTCGGTTCGCATGACTCTTGGATCGTGATCGCCGGGCGGGCGGGTCACTGGACGAGAACGCGGGTCAACCTTGGGCGGGCCCTGGGGCATCCCGGCCACGCGACCGGGTGTTTCGCACGCCCGGCCCCTTCGCCGGGGCAACCCGGCCGCCCCGGGCGGCGTACCGGCTGGTGTGCGGTGCCCACGATGCCAGTACGCCCTCTGGAACCTCACCGAGCCCACCTGCCCCGAGTGCGGACGCGGGTTCGAGCTTGGCGAGTGGGACTTTTCAGGGTGTGACGCGCGGTTCGCGTGCGCCGCGTGCGGCGATCGATTGCCCGGCACGACGCCCCGGGCGTTGCCGCTGGCGTGCCCGGCGTGCGGGGAGGCGGTCGATGCCCGTGCGGCGCCGGTCGTGCCGGGCGAGTCTGGCGATGGCGTGCCCCGGGTCGGCGATCCCGATCGGCTGACGCGCATCGGCGGCGTGTTCTGCACCACGCTGATGGTGCTGTCGGTGTGCTTCGGCGCGCTCGTCCTGATCGGCGCTTCGAGGGGTGGCGGCCACGGGGTGGGCATGCTCCTGCTCTTCGCGAGCATCGGCACGATGGCTGGCTTCGCCGGCGTCTGGCCCAGGGGCGACCGACGCCGCGCCGCGCTGGTGTTCTCGCTCCTTGGCTTCATGGTCGTCGGTTCATTCGTCGCCATTTCGGTGCGCAACAGGCACCGAGGCCAGTGGGCGGCCATGCTGAAGTACTCCACGGTTGCCCGCGGCATCATCCAGGCGGTCGAGATCCATCGCCAGCAGAACGGCTCGTTCCCCAGCGACCCGCAGGTCCTGGTCGATCACGGTTTTATCCCCATCGAGCTCTTCTACGAACGCGGGGCGAGCGTCCCCCAGCGGCTCACCTGGACCCAGCTCCCCGACGGCTGGCTCGAGGTCGGCATGTTCCGCATCGACTGGGACGAGGCCTCGTGGCTCGGCCAGAGCAGTTTTTCCGCCAATCCGACGCCCGTGGTCATCACCACGCCGACGCAGAAGCTGCCGGGCGCCTCGGTGGGCTTCGCCGACATGCACGTGGAGTACTACTCGTGGGGGACCTGGCCCACGACCGTGCGGCAGCTCAACGCCGACCGCGCCGCCGCGGGCCGGCCGCCCATCCCCGACGCCGCCCTGCCGAGGCCTCCATAGCATCGAACCCATGATCCCGCGATCGAACATGCTCCGGGCCCGCCGCTGATGCTCGGCTTCCTGCGCCGCCGCCGACGCGAGCGGGTGGGCGCCCGGCCCCTCCCAGAAGCCTGGTGGGCCACCATCGACCGCCGCGTGCCCATGATCGCCGCCATGGACGAGGCCGACCGGCGCGAGCTGGGGCGCATCGTCCAGATCCTCCTGGACGAGAAACGCTTCGAGGGCTGCGGCGGGCTCGAGATGACCGACGAGATCCGCGTGACCATCGCCGCCCAGGCCGCCGTGCTGCTGCTGCACCGCCCGGACCCGGGCTACTACCCCACGCTCAGGAGCATCCTCGTGTACCCGCGGGCGTACTTTGCCAATACGCCCCGGCAGAACCCCGACGGCACGGTGACCGAGGGCCCCCAGGGGCGCCTGGGAGAATCGTGGTTCCGCGGCGCGCTGGTGCTCTCGTGGGACGACGTGGTGCGGGGCGCCGCCGACGAGGGCGACGGCCGCAACGTGACGCTGCACGAGTTCGCCCACCAGCTCGACGGCCAGAGCGGGGGCATGAACGGCGCGCCCGCCCTGGCCTCGCCCGCGCGCTACCGCGACTGGGCCCGCGTGCTGGGCGAGGAGTACGCCCAGCTTGCCGAGGACTTGCACCGGGGCCAGGCCGGGGGGCGCACGCTCATCGACCCCTACGGCGCGACCAACCCGCCCGAGTTCTTCGCGGTGGTGACCGAGCTGTACTTCGAGCGGCCGGGCGACCTGCGGCGGCAGCACCCCGAGCTCTACGAGCAGCTCGCGGCGTTCTACGGGCCGGCCCCAACCCAACCGAACGCGTAAGCACGTGTGCCTCACCGTGCCAACACGCCAGGCGCGCCCCCACGAAAGATTCCCGGACCAACCCGCCCCGGCTACCCCGGGTGCGCGAGCCGCGCCCACCGGTGCCGGACCCTCCCGCACTGGTGCCGGAGCCGCGCGCACTGGTGCTGGCGATACGCGCACTGGTGCTCGAGCCGCGCGCACTGGTGCGGGCGTGACCCGCGGTGGTGCCCGAGCCGTCTGCACCGGTGCGGGAGCCGTCTGCACTGGTGCGGGCGGCGTCTGCACTGGTGCGCGCGCCATCTGCACCGTTACGGATGGCGTCCGCGGGGCCGCATTTCTCAAATGCGCCCTTACATTTCTCATTTGCACCGCTGCATTTCTCAAATGCGCCGTGACATTTCCATTTGCATCGCTGCATTTCTCAAATGCGCCGTTACATTTCTCAAATGCGCCGCTTACGATACGGCCGATGTTCGGTCGCACCCCCGCTGACGCGGCGTGCGGGGGCCTAACCCAAAAAGTGACCGAACCAGGTTGCCGGACGTTGGGCGCCGGCCACCACCGCCGGCCCGGAACGCGGGGTTCTCGGGCCCGCCCTCGGACCGCCCAAGGCGGGGGAGGTGGCGGTGTCCTCGCCGACGGAGGGGGCTTGGTGGCCTCGGCCCGCGTGCGGGGAGCGTGCCCCCGGGGCCAGATGCCCACGGCCTGGCGTATGGCGGGCAGACCCAGCCGGGCCGGGCAGCACTCGGTGCCGCGCCGCCGTGCCCGGTCGGCCATAGCCTGGTCTATGCCGGGGGGAACCAACTGGACCGAGCCCGAGACCCTGGCGGCCTTCCGGCTCTATTGCTGAGTTGTTTGGCGTGGGGCCCTTCGGCACGCTCCGCCAGCGCAATCCCGCCATCATCGAGCTGGCCGAGCGGCTGGGCCGGACACCCTCGGCGGTGGGGATGAAGGCGTGCAACTTCGGGCCTGCCCGGCCGGGGGTTGGGCGGGGTGCTCGGTCCAAGTGCCTTGGCTATCCCGAGCCTACCCCAGCTTCTCCCACTTCTACCTTGCGAGCGGAGGGCTCGGCCCGACCGAGCGACACTCCTAACGGCCTGTGTCTGAACGCCTTCGCTGACAAGGCCTTCGACCGCGGCCTGTTCACGCTCGACGACGACCTGGCGGTGGCGGTGGCGGTGGTGGGGAGCCTGGGCCCCTCGCTCCGCGATCCACAGGTGGGGGGCACGCTGGACGAGCATTTGGCGGCCTGGGAGGGCAGGCGGCTGCGGCTGCCAGAGCGGTTCGAGCCGGATGGGGAGGCTGTCAGGTGGCATCGGGGGAAGGTGTTTGGGGTGGTGTGCCGAGCGGGGATTCGTGCAGAGCGAGACGATGGGTATAGCCACGAGTGGAGCGGCGGGCGCATCGAGCAGCGCGACACGTGGAACAGGGTTCAATGCTGGGGATCGCCTGGAAGGGTCTAAGGAGGTACCGCGCGGCCGTACCACAACGATCCCCGTCGTTATGGTGGCAATGGCGCTTCGCACGCGTCTAAACTCCCATATCCAAAAGAAAGAACTTGACGTTCGAGCCAGCGATTGCGTTGGGGAAAAATGGACCGCCACGACGAGCAGCAGCAACAAGGCCGGGATCGGCTCCAAGATCGCGAGCGTGCCGCGGACCAAGCGGCTCGGGCCCAGGCCGAGCAGGACGTCATTGCGGCCCGGCAGGACGCCGAGGCGCGGCAGCGGCGGGACGAGCAGAGCCGGCGGGTCGCCCGGGAGGCCGCCGACGCCGCCCGAGCGGGAGCGACGTGCGACCTCGTGGACGAATCGGAGCTCCGCTACGAGCGGCCCAGCGGCCACGACACGCTGCAGCAGGTGCAGCAGGATGCCGACGGGCGGCGCGTGCACGAGCGGATGACGACGGCCGCGCAGGCGGGCGGCATGGACGACGTGCTCAAGGCGCACAACCAGTCGTTGTCACCCCCGCCGGCACGCGACGACAGCGCGGACGCGTATTTCTACAACAAGCATGGCCGGCATCCGTACACCGACGCCCATCCACGGCAGGGTTCGGCGTACGAGGGCGATTCGGAGCCCGCGCCCTCAGCGTCCAAGCCGGAACGAGATCTACCCGCACGAGACCAGAAGGAGGTACAGCGCATGACCCCCGAGCCTTTCCAGAACGCGCCGGACGCCGGGGCCGCCTTCAACGAGTCCAGCGGCCATCAGCAGCAGGCCGAGGCCGCCAAGCGGTCGATGCAGGATCAGGCCACGCAGCAGCGCGAGCAGGCCGGCGCGGCCGTGCACAAGTCCGAGCAGGATGCTGCCGCGGCCCGGGCCCGTGAGCAGGAACAGCAGGCCCGTCAGCACACCGATCGCCAGCGGGCCCAGCAAAACCAGCAGGACCAGCAACGACAGCGGGAGGACGCCGCCCAGCGCGAGCGTTCCGAGCGCGAGCAGGCCCAGCGCAAACAGCAGGAGCAGCGGGCGGCCGACCAACAGAAGCGGGACGAGGAGGTCAAGACCCGCGAGCGCCTGCAACAAATGGAAACCCAGCGGGCCCAACAAAATGCGGCGCCGCAGCCCTCGCCACCCCCCGGAGCGGCCGAGGTCCAGCGTGAGCACCAGAAGAAGCTGGAGGCGGATATCGCGCGGTATCGGCAGAGCCTGGGTGGCGCGCAGGAGCGGATGCGGACGAACTGGGATCGCGCACGATGAAGCTGGCCTAAGTTGTGACTGGCATCAGTCGTCGTGCGATGGCGGATCGCAGACGCTGCGCAACATACCGATCCGGCCCCCTCGGCGCGCCGCCAGCGTCCTCGCCCCGCCGTATGATCGTAGCAAAGGCCTCCTGGACCGCTCGCTCCAGATCCAGCGTGCCGACAGGCTCCAGGCATAGCAGAGCGCCACGCATGCCCGGCCAGCTATACCCCGGTTTCCAGGTCGCCCGGATCTCGTCGGCCAGAGCTGTCAAGCGTCCATCGCACGGCGCGACAACCGTCTCCTCGCCTAGTTGGAGGAGCGGCTGGCCGCGACGGACAGCTTCGTTCACCGAAACCAGCCACCGGCATTGCATCTCAGGGAGCGCCATTCGGTTCCACCACGAGCACTCAGCGGCCTCCATCGGCAGCGGAGGGAGGGCCACCTGTTCACCGTGGGCCAGTCGCTCCTTCGTCAGATCCCAGACCGCAGGATCGCGCAATCGCGCCGGGATGGCGTAGGGATTCAGTCGCGCCCCGCCTCGGTGATGTGCTCGTGCAGTGAAGGGTTGGGTGCCGGATCGGATGCCCCCGTCCAAGGGGTAAACGGCAAGATCCCCCGCCCGCCCTCTGACCAGCGGTCCGCGCCGCTCGATCTCGTCCGCCCAACGCCTCTGGCTGCACATCGCCCGCAGGCGACGGGCCGTACGCAGGCACGACCCGAGATCGCCGTGGGAGGATCGCAAGAAAGTCGCCTTCGACTTTACCCCGGTCGTGAGTCCGCTCTGCGAATCGGCGGATGCCTCGACCTCGAGCGAGTAAGTGCCTTGATGCAACAGCCACAGTCGGGCCATTGCCAACTGGGCCGCGACCATCGGCAGGGCGAACAGAAGTACCAGGAGGGTGACGGCCACGGCCGTCAGAAGTGCGTCCAGGGGGTTGCCCATACCGCCGCCGAGTTGCAGCGTTCCTAAGATTCCCAGCATGGTCAGCAGCAGGAGCGCCGCCGCCGCCGCCGCCGCCGAGACAACGGCCGAAACCCCCAGCCGCTTCGTTTCTCTCGCGGTCAATGGCGAGAATGCGGTGCTCGCGATCCGGACGTCGCCAAGGTCCTTGAGACGAATCTCCCGGCCTTCGATCCAGAGCCGCTCGCGGTCCGCACGCGCGCCCATGCCCACTGGCAGCGTCGCAGCCGGTGCCGCTGCATCCTTGGCACGCCCGGTGGCCTCGCGAAACAGCCAGCGGCACAGGCGACGTGTGAGTGTGCGAGCCGCACGCTCACGATGTTCCGGATCCGGGCTGTAATAACACACCGGCAAAGCACCGAAGTACGGGACGGTCGAGAGCAGCAGCGGCCGCCCGCTCTCTCGTGTGACGAGCACACGTCCGGATTTCTGCCCGATCAGATCGCGCACCGCGTACGCGTCGATTAGGCCGCCAAGTTCCTTTTTGGCGATGTACTCGCGATCGGCCTCGCCGCTGTCGCTCTTAGATCCCGGCGAGATCCAGATCCGCACATCGCTCTGCGTGAGGAACGTCGAGGCGCCCTCTTGGTAGACTTTCGCGATGTCGTTGCTCGTCTGCGTGACCGTCACAAGGCGAATGCCGTAGCTTCGCATGACCTTGGCGGCATTCTCGAGAACCTTGACCGGACCGATCGAGGGCATCTCATCGATCACGAACAGCGTGCTGTGTCTGGGCTTACGGATGGCTTCGTCGGCGAAGGTCTGCTGCGCCACGGTCGTGAGTAGCCGGAACCATGGCGCGAGCGTGCCGCTCATGTCTTCGACATTCGCGCACACGAACAGCGTCAACGCTCCTTGTTTAAGGTCGCGCAGGTCGAGCGTCGAGCGGCCGGCGATGTGTTCCACGCTCTTGATCCACTTCAGGCGATTCTGGGCCTCGCTCAGGAGGCCACCAATCTTACCTTCTTGAATGGCCTGCTTGAGCAACGTTGTCGATCCAGAAACCTGCCCACCGAACGCGTCGTTGGCGTCCATCTGGCTGACCAGGAAATCGAGCGAGGCGACGAGCTGCTCGTCGGTGGCGCTGGCGGGGTCGGCCAGCGTGGTGCGCTGCACCATGCCGTAGAGCGTCGTGAGGCGCCGCCGCTCGGGTGGCTCGCTGGCGAGGATGTGCAGCATCGTCCCCGCCAGGAAGTTCTGGGATGCCTGGCGGAAGAACTCCGCGTTATCGCCCCCCTTCCCGCTCGCATCTGGCACCAGCACGCGTGCCATCTTCTCGGCGAGCAATACAGCCGCGGTGTCCCCTTTCTCTGTCTGCACTCGCGCCAGGTCGTCGAAGGGATTCCAGGACGCCGACTCGACCTCGGGGATCGTTTCGAGAGGGTCGAGCACAGCCACGTCGCGGCCCATGCCGATGACGCCGTCGCCGCCCTTGCCACGCCGCCGCCACAGGGCCCGGGCCATCTGGCCCTTGGGATCGACTACGAAGGCGTTGCCCGGGTAGAGGGCCAGCATCGAGATGAGCATGGTCGTCTTGCCCGAGCCCGTGCCGGCGACCATGTAGACGTGCTGCTCGCTCTCGACGCCCACCGGCATGAGGGCGGAAAAATCGGGCAAGAGCCTGACGCCACGAATCCCGATGCCACTGGACCGCGCGTAGAGGCGGCCGACGAACAGGTGGCCGGGCTTGTACATCCGGTGCCAGGCGGTCTCCAAGAAAGATTCAAAGCCCCGCCGCCCGGCCTGAGACGAGCCTCCACGAAATATGTCGAACAGCTTGTACGCGGGATAGAGGAACGACCGCCATGGGAGCCGCGGGAACAGCCGATAGTGGGCCGGGCTGTAGAAGCCGAAGATGCGACCCAACACCACCCACGTGGTCCGAATCGCGAATGACGCGACGGCGAAGAAAAGCAGCCACAGTAGAAGCTCGATGATCATGCGCCCCCCACGCTGTGCTGAGCCCGATTCCCGAGGCGACGGTATAGCCGCCGCGCAATTAAGACAAGATACTCCATCCGGATTGCTGCGCCTGGCCGCAGGCTCACATCGCCGCCTTGGAGGATGTGATGGGCCTCGGCCAGGTGGCGGCCGTGCTCATTTAAGGGGTTCCAGTCGCAGAGCTGGCAGCGGCCGGCATACCGGCGACGGAGTCCCTCGACCAGGGCCCGGCAGCGGATCGGGGCCTCGCGGACGAGGTAGGCCCGGCGCTCGGGGCTTATGCCGGCGTTGGCGCAGTCGAGCGAGTCGGCGAAAAAGCCATCGGCGCCATCGAGGAGGTCCCGCTCGATGATGTCCTCGGGGGCGAGGGGCGCGCGGGGCTCCAGTGGCAGGCCATCGCACCATTGGGCGAGCAACCGGTGGGCGTCGCCATCGATGGGCATGACGGCGGCGTGGCCCTGGAAGGCGCGAGTGAAGACGCGGGCGCTCTGAATCAGAACCAGCCGCGCCCGCTCACGCGGCCCGGCAGGGCGAGCGCATCGGGCTGGCCCTCGATCTCGAAGTAGCGCGAGCGCTCGAGGTCGCCCCAGACGCGGTACGTGCCCAGGGTGTAGTCGGGTGGGTTGGTCGCCAAGGCGTGGCAGATGATTCTCGCGGCGAGCACGTGGCGGCCGGCCCGGTTGCGCGTGAAGGCCCAGACACGATCCCCGATGGGCACGTTGGCGAAGATCGGGTTGCCCTGGTTGAGGTGGTAGCCCACGCCCTCGTCGAGGTTGGCGTGGTAGAGCTTGGGCGTCCAGTAGAACAGGTAGGGCACGCGGCGAGTGTAGTGGCCTAACGTCGGGCAACCTGGTACAGGCAGACACTCGATGATCCTCAAGCCCCCCTCCACCGATCCGATCCCCACCGACCCCCGCCTCCGCGCCGGCGTGCAGGCCGAGCGGCAGATGGCCCACTACCTGCACCGGGCCTCCGCCGCTAGCGCCGACCTGTACGTGATCAACGACCTGCGGCTGGTCGATCCCGAGCAGCCCGAGCCAGACCCCAGAACAGGGGGGAGCAGCCCCGGCGTCGCCCAGATCGACCACCTGGTGCTGCACCGCTACGGGGCCTTCATCGTTGAGAGCAAGAGCGTGACGGGCACGGTGACCGTGCGCGATGATGGTGGGGGCGATGAGTGGACGCGGGGTGGGAGGGGCTTCGCGTCGCCGCTGCGGCAGGCCGAGCGGCAGGGGGAGTTCCTGCGGGCGTTCCTCGAACGGCACCGCGAGCAACTGGTGGGCACGTTCGGCATCGGCCTCAAGACCCTCGCCAAGGTCGTGCGCGGGTCCGACCAGCGGGGCTTCTGGGCGATGCCGATCCAGCCCATCGTCGCGGTGTCCGACCAGGGGAAGATCGAACGAATCAACGGCTGGACCGAGCCAAAACGCAGCTTCGCGTCGTTCGTCCTCAAGGCCGACAACGTTGCGGGCAAGATCAAGGATGAGTACACGAAGCACCGCAAGGCGGTAGTGGGGCAGTTTACCAAGCCGGGCGTGTATGGCGAGTATGGATTCTGGGCGATGAAGCCCGAGGAGCTCGGCGCCGTCGCCGACTTCCTGGTGGCCCGCCACACGCCGGGCACGGCGCCGAAGCAGCGCACACCAGAGCCAGCCGGGCCTGACAACGCCGAGTCCGCGCCAGTCAAAGCGAAGGCCGAACCCAAGGCCAAACCAACGGCCCAGCCCGAAGCGCCCACGCCCCCCACACCCCCATGCCCAAAATGCGGCAAGCCCACCGTCCTGCGTTACGCGAAGAAGGGGGCCAACGCCGGCCAGCCGTTCTTCGGCTGCCCGAGCTTTCCCAAGTGCCGGGGGGTGGTGGCGATCGCGGGGGAAGGCAAGTCGTAGGGCGCGGACCCCCGTATGACTCTCATCGCGTCAGCAGCGGTTCGAGCGTGTCGCGCAGGAAGAGCCAGGCCAACACGAGCGACATCCCGATGGCTGGAAACCACCAGCTCACCCTCAACTCGCGCTGCCACCATCTCGCCTTGCCGGTCTCAGTGTCACCGAAGTCCTCGGGCAAGGGCGGGGGGCCGGCCATGGCGTCGGGGTGAGCGTCGCCGGGGGGAGGCCCGTTGGGGGCCTGCTGGTGTCCGCTGCCGGGCTGGTGCTGCTGGGCCATGCGGGATTGTTGCAGCATCGGGGCGGTGGGGGCTGCCCCGGCTTTCCCGGGTACCCGGGGGAAGTGGCGAACGGCGGGGTCTGGGACGAGCCGTAGTCCGCCCTGCCACATGGGTCCGCAGGGGCCGGCCCGGTGGTGGGGTGGGTGGGGCGGCCGCTATCATGGGGGCATGGCCCAGACAAACGGCGCATCGAAGGGAACCAGCCTCGCCCTGCCGCTCACCGAGCCCACGGCGGACGCCGCGGCGCTGCAGCGCCAGGCGGCGGGGGTGGTCGTCGAGGCCGACAACGCGCGGCTGGTGGGTCGCTTCTACCAGCGCGTCCGTGCCGACGACCTGCTCGGGCCGATCTTCGCCCGCCACATCGGCCCGCGGCCCGAAGACTGGGAGGGCCACCTGCCGCGGATGGAGGCGTTCTGGTCCACCGTGGTGCTGCACAGCGGGCGGTACGCCGGGCGGCCGATGGAGGCCCACCGGGCGCTGGCGGCCGCGGGCGAGGAACTGACGGGGGCGCACTTCGAGCGGTGGCTGTCGTTGTGGCGCGAGGCGGTGACCGAGGCGATCCACCCCGATGGCCGGGCGGCGTTCATGCTGGCGGCCCGACGCATGGCGGGATCGATCCGCGCGCGGCTGAACTGAGCCCCGCCGCGTGCGGCGTCCCCGTGCTCGTCTCACTCTTTTGATGACGCCATCGATACCCCCGCGGGAAGCGGCCCATGACGCACACCGAAGACTCCGGGAACGCCCTGCGCGAGCGGGTCAAGGAGCTGCGCTGCCTGTACGAGGTGGCCGCCGCGTTCGTGGAGCTGCGCGAGGATCGGGGCGCGTGCCTGGAGCGCGTGGTCGCGGCCCTGCCCGCCGCGTGCCGGCGGCCCGAACGGACGGCCGCGGGCTTGCGTTTGGATGGGGCGTGGAGCGCCACGCCCCACTTTGAGAGTGCCGAGGACGCCGAGAGTGGCGTCCGGGTGCCGCTTGTGGTCGCGGGGGTCAATCGCGGCGCGCTGGTGCTGCACGAGGTGGGCACAGACGCGACGGGCTTCCTCGACGAGGAGCGTTCCATGCTCGATGCGGTCGCGCGACAGGTCGGCCTGTTCATCGAGCGGGTGGAGGCCGACCAGCGGCGGGCGGCCACCGAGGCCCAGCTCCGCCACGCCGACCGGCTGGCGAGCATCGGCCAGCTCGCCGCGGGCGTGGCCCACGAGCTGGCCGAGCCCTTGGCCAGCATCATGGGCTTCGCGCAGCTCGCACAAAAAGCCCCGGGCCTGCCCGGGCAGGCGCACGCCGACATGGAGCGCATCGTCAGGGCGGCCATGCACGGGCGCGAGGTCATCGGCAAGCTGCTGGCCTTCGCGCATCCGTCGACCGGGGCCGTCGGCGCGCTCAACATGAGTGCGGTGGTGGAAGAGGCGTTGTTCCTGCTCGAGGCGGGCTGCGACCGGCCAGGCGTGCGGTTCGTGCGCGAGCTGGCGGCCGACCTGCCACCGGTTCGTGCCGACGCGGGGCAGGTGCGGCAGGTTGTGACCAACCTGGTGATGAACGCCGTGCACGCCGTGGGCGGGTTAGCGGGCGGCGGCACGATCACGGTCGAGACGCGCATGAACGAAGATGCGGTAGAGCTGGTCGTGCGCGACACCGGCCCGGGGATGGACGAGGCGACCGCCCGACGCGTGTTCGATCCGTTCTTTACGACTAAGGACGTGGGCGTGGGCACAGGGCTGGGGCTCAGCGTGGTGCAGGGCATCGTGGCGGCCCATGGCGGCGGGGTCATGCTCGAAACCAGCCCCGGCCAGGGCGCGTGCTTCACGGTGCGGCTGCCGGTGACCCCGTAGGATCGAGCATGTCCGAACAGGCGAGGGTGCTGGTGGTCGACGACGCGGCGGCGATGCGCGAGATCATCTCGCGCAACCTCGCCGCCCTTGGCTACGCCGTGCGCGTGGCCGCGGACGTGTCCGAGGCGATCGCGGCGCTCGAGGCCGACCCGGCCGAGCTGGTCGTGACCGACATGCGCATGCCCGGCGCCGACGGATTGGACCTGGTGCGCATCGTGCGCGAGCGTTGGCCAAACACGGCCCTGGTCATGATCACCGGCTTCGCGACCGTGGGCGGCGCTGTCGAGGCGATGCGCGAGGGCGTGTCGGACTACCTGGCCAAGCCGTTTTCCGATGAAGAGCTCGAGCACGCCGTGCGCACGGCCCTGGACCGCCGCCGGCCCGCACCCGCCGATGCTGCTCACACATTTGGCATGATCGGCCAGAGCGAGGCGATGCGCCGCGTGTACCGGCTGATCGAGCGGGCCGCGGGGGCGCGCGTGCCGGTGCTCATTACGGGCGAGAGCGGCACGGGCAAGGAGCTGGTGGCCCGAGCGATCCACGAGGCCGGGCCCAGGCGGGGCGGCCCTTTCGTGCCGGTCAACGCCGCGGCGATCCCCGAGGCCCTCTTCGAGAGCGAGCTGTTCGGCCACGCCAAGGGCGCGTTCACCGGCGCGGGTTCGGCGCGGCGGGGCGCGTTCGTGGCGGCCGATGGCGGGACGCTGCTGCTCGACGAGGTGGGCGAGTTGCCCGCGCTCGCCCAGGCCAAACTGCTCCGCGTCTTGCAAGACCAGCGCATCCGCCCCGTGGGCGAGGATCGCGAGAAGCCCGTGGACGTGCGGATCATCGCGGCGACCAACCGCGACCTGGAGGCCATGGCCCGCGCCGGCGACTTCCGCCAGGACCTGTTCTTCCGCCTGCACGTGCTGCCCATCGAGCTGCCGCCGCTGCGCGAGCGCGACGGTGATATTGAGTTGCTCCTGACAGCATTTCTGGAAGACGCGGCGGGCGATGGTCGAGCGCCGCGGCCCAGCCCCGCGGCGCTCGACGCCCTGCGCCGATACACGTGGCCGGGCAACGTCCGCGAGCTGCGGAACGTG
This sequence comes from Phycisphaerales bacterium JB060, assembly GCA_044440025.1. Lineage (GTDB taxonomy): Bacteria > Planctomycetota > Phycisphaerae > Phycisphaerales > UBA1924 > JAHCJI01. Next base: position 26,690 of record JBITAF010000029.1, read on the forward strand.
GCCGAGCGGTTGGTCGTGCTGGCCGATGGCGGATCGATCGAGCTCGATGACCTTCCCGATGCCATCCGTACCGCGCCCGCACGAGCAAGCGAGACCACCGACAACCGCCCGCTGCGCGACGTCGAGCTCGAGCACATCCGCGCCGTGCTCGAGCGCGCGGGCGGCAACAAGACGCGGGCGGCCGAGATCCTGGGCATCGACCGCAAGAGCCTGCGCGAGAAGCTCAAGGCGGCCGAGCGCGCGGGGTGAAACGCCCCGGTGGGGTGAAACACCCCGTTTCTACTTCTATGGGTACGGCGTTCCTGGGACGCCAACGCGGTTTCTGATCTGGCACGGGCTTTGCCTTGTCTGTTCTCGACACCCCGAGTTCAGGAGGCAAGCATGTCCGTCGCCAACGCATCCGGTTCTACCGTCCAGACCGCCCTTCCCACACAGAGCCTGTTCGAGCGCGTGCAGGCGCAGATGGCCCGCGCCGCCCGGGCCATCGAGCTGTCTCCCGGCGTGCACGCCATCCTCGACAAGCCCATGAGCCGCATCTCGGTGAACTTCCCGGTGCGCATGGACGACGGCCGCGTGCGCACCTTCACCGGCTACCGCGTGCAGCACAACAACGCCCTTGGCCCCTTCAAGGGCGGCATCCGCTACCACCCGGCGGTGAGCATGGACGAGGTGAGCGCGCTGGCGGCGTGGATGACCCTCAAGTGCGCGCTGGTGGACATCCCCTTCGGCGGCGGCAAGGGCGGCGTCGAGGTCGATCCCTCCACGCTCAGCCAGAGCGAGTTGCAGCGCATGACGCGGCGCTTCGTGTACGCGCTGGGGCCCAACCTGGGGCCCAACTACGACGTGCCCGCGCCCGACGTGAACACCGACGCGCGCACCATGGCGTGGATCGCCGACACCTACGCCGCCACGCTGCCCCCCCACGAGCGGCACCGCGCGATGTCGGTGGTCACCGGCAAGCCCGTGTCGGCCGGCGGCTCGCCCAGCCGGGCCAAGGCCACGGGCCAGGGCGTCGTGGAGCTCATCGCGCTGTGGGCCCGCGATAAGGCGTGCCCGATGGAGGACCTGTCCTACACCGTCCAGGGCTTCGGCAAGGTCGGCTCGTGGGCGGCCCGCATCCTGAAGGACAAGGGCGCCCGGCTCGTGGCCGTGCAGGACCACACCGGCTCGATCCGCGACGCCGGGGGCATCGATGCCGACGCGCTGGCCGAGTTCGTGCAGCGCCACGGCGGCGTGGCGGGCTTCCCCAAGGCCGACGCGATCGATCGCGACGCGTTCTTCGAGACGCCCGCGGACGTCTTCATCCCCGCCGCGCTCGAGGACCAGATCACCGAGCGCGTCGCGGCGCGCCTCAACGTGCGATTGGTCGCCGAGGGCGCCAACGGCCCGACGACGCCCGGGGGCGACGCGGCCCTGCAACGCCGGGGCATCGACGTGCTGCCCGACATCCTGTGCAACGCGGGCGGCGTGATCGTCAGCTACTTCGAGTGGCGCCAGAACACAACGAATGACGTGCCCGACCCCGCGCGCGACGACGTCCAGCTCCGCGAGATCCTCTCGCGCGCCTACGAGCGCGTCGCGGCGGCGAGCCGGAGCTTCGGGCTCGACTGGCGATCGGCCGCCTATGCCGCGGCATTGCAACGCCTCGAGCAGGTGTACCTCGATCGGGGCATCTTCCCCTGAGCCGGTCGTGATCTGGAGTATCTTCGCCCCGTGTCCCCCTGGAGCTTGATTATGCAGCATCGAACCGTCTATATCACCGACTTCGACCTGATCCGACTTCGCCGCCTCCTGGCCACAGCTCGCGCGGAAGCAGGCACGGGCGCCCCGCCCAGGCCGCACCTGGACGAGCTTGCCCTGGCGCTGCGCCATCCGGCCGTGCCGGCGCCCGACGAGCCCATTCCCGACGTGGCGACCATGTACTCCAGGTTGCGGCTGCGCGAGGGCGAGCACACGTGGACCATGCGGCTGGTCTATCCCGACGAGGCCGACCCACAGTCCGGGCAGATCTCGGTACTCTCCCCGCTGGGATCGGCCGTGCTGGGCCGCGGGCCGGGCGAGCGTGTCCGCTTTGAGGTCGCCCCGCGCGAGGAGCGGGCCTGCGGCATCGTGAGCATCTTGTACCAGCCCGAGAAGATCCGTGGGATCCACTGCCGCATGGTGGGGTGCCGGTGATGGCCAGCATGACTATCCAAACCGGTCGCCTCGACCACAACGCGGCCGCAACCGAACCAGTGATCAATCGTCTGGATCGTGACCGCCTGCGCCCGCACCTGGGCGACCCGGTCACCGTTGCGCGCGCTCGGTTGCGTCGCCTGCTCGAGCGGGCACGCGTCCTGGAGCCACGGGCCATCCCTCCGGGCATTGTCACGATGCGGTCGGTCGTGCTGCTACGTGATCCGAGCAATGGAATGGCCGAGCTGTTGCGGCTCTGTTACCCGGGCGATGAGGATATGGACGACGAAGATGCCGTGCTGGTCACCTCACCATTGGGAGCGATGCTGCTGGCCGCCCGCCCCGGTAGCGCAATCTCGTACCCCGGTGCACGCATCCATCGGACGCTCGTGCTCGAAGCGATCACATTCCAGCCCGAAGAGGCAGGGAACTGGACGCTGTGACTGGGCGCCGTGGTGTGGAGCGACGTGCGGACGATGGGGCAGGACTCACTGGTCGTCATCGACCAGCACGCGCGATGCGGGGGTGTCCAGGTCATCGCACTGACCGCTGCGGACCATCCATACGAAGCCCCATACCGCCGCGCCGGCGAGCACCAGGGCGATCGGCAGAACGATGAACAGGACGCTCATAGCGTGGCCTCCCGTGCTTGGCTCGGCTGGCGGCCCGCGCCCACGGCGATAGACAGGACCGTTAGCGAGCTTATCGGCATCACGATAGCTGCAAGGATCGGGGACATGAGGCCGACGAGCGTCAGGCCCGCCGCGAGGGCGTTATAGCCCAGGGCAAGCCCCAGGCAAAGGCGGATGCGGGCGATCACGCCGCGGCTGGTGCGCGCCAGGTCGGCCAGCGGCGCCAGACCCGGGCGGCTCAGGTAGACGTCCGCCGCGGCCATGGAAGCCTCGGCCCCGCCGCTGACGGCGATACCCACGGTGGCCGCAGCCAGCGCGGCCGCGTCGTTGACGCCGTCACCAACCATGACCACCGGGCTCTGCGACTTCAATGTCGCGATGGTGTTGCGCTTGGCCTCTGGCAGGGCGTCGCCACGAGCGTCATCGATGCCGACCTGTGCTGCGATGGCGGTGACCGTACGCCCGTTGTCGCCTGAGAGCACGCGCGGCTGCCAGCCCAGGGCGCGGAGATCTTCAACGGCTTCGCGTGTGCCGGCGCGCGGGGCGTCGCCCAGGAGGGCCAAGGCCCCGACGGCATCCCCGAGAGCCACGAATACGGCGGTCAGGCCGGAGCCTCGCGCATTTGTCGCCGCATCGATGGCCCATGGCGGGATGGTGACTCCAAGGTCCTGCATAAGCGACGACGAACCGACGGCGACGGATTGGCCATCGTGGGTCGCCGTGACGCCCATGCCGGTGCGGTGGGTGATGGCGGCCACCGGTGCTGGCACCTCGCCGCTCGTGAGCGCGCGCGCAATGGGGTGCTGAACACCCGCCTCCATCGCGGCGACGATCGGTTTGAGGTTCGGTTCGCCTAGCCATTCACGCAGCGCGAACACGCCCTCGGTGAGCGTGCCGGTCTTGTCGAGTACCAGCGTGGGGCGGCCGGCCAAGGTCTCGAAGGTGTCGCCGCCCTTGATGAGCGTGCCGCGGGCGGCCAGGCGGCCGATGGCCATCGAAGTGGCCAGCGGCGTGGCGAGCGCCACGGCGCACGGGCAGCAGACAATCAGCATAGCCACCGTCGACTCGAACGCTGCGTGCACGCCCGCGGGCAATCGTAGCAGGAAGCATAATACGGCCAGACCAAGGACCGCAATCACAAAGGGCTTTGCCAGCCGGTCGGCGCTGCCGATGACCGGCGTGCGCGAGCGGCTGAGGCGTTCGATGTCAGCCATCAGCCTGCCGACTCGCGTGTCCCGCCCCGTGGCGGTGACGCGCACGCGAATAGCGCTGGAGAGATTGAGCGCGCCGGCGGCCACCTCGTGGCCGATGCTTGCCGCGAGCGGCTTGCTCTCGCCGGTGAGAACTGCGCTGTCGATGTGCGTGTCCCCTTGCTCGATCAGGCCGTCGACAGGGACGCATTGCTGGGGGGCGACCTCGACGACGTCACCCAGCCCCACGGAGTCGATGGCCGCGTCCACTGGCTGGCCATCGCGGATGATCGTGACCCGGCGGGGCGTCACCGAGAACAGCAACTCGATGGCGTCGGTGGCGCGGCGTTGCTGTCGCATCTGCAGCCACCGGCCGATGAGCAGAAGGAAGATCAGCATTGTGATCGAGTCGAAGTAGATCTCGCCGGTGTTCAGCACCACCGCCGCGAGCCCCGCCGCGGTGCCGGCAACCAGGGCAATGGCGATGGGCATATCCAGGTGCCACGTCCGCGTGTGAACGGCGGCGACCGCGCCACGCACGAACACGCTGCCCGGCCACAGCAGAGCGAGCAGCCCGATGGCACCACTCAGATAGCGAAAGACCGAGTGGTAGGGCTCGGCGATGGTGTCAAACTGGCCGCTGTAGAGCGCGAAGGCCAGGAGCATGACGTTGCCGGCGCACGCCGCGGCGACACCGATGCGGATGAGGTACGCCCGATCCTCCATCCGGCGGGCATCTCGGGCGGCCGAGGGCTCAATGGGGTGGGGTGGGTAGCCAAAGCGCGCGAAGTCTCGGGCAACGCGTGAGAGCGCGACCTGGTCGGGGTTCCAAACGATCAAGGCCGTCTGCCGAGCAAGATCGAGCTCAACGCTATGCAGGCCGTCCACGACCGTCGGCAGTCGCTCCAGCAGCCACAGGCACGCCGCGCAATGCACACCCTGCACATACATCTCGATACGTATCAGACCATCGGGCAACGGTGTCGCGTGGCGCGCCAGGAATGCGGTGTCGTCGAGCTCGGCAAAGCTGCCGACGACCTGACTGGCAGGCTCGCGTTGGCGGTCCAGGCGACGCTTCAGGTCGTAGTACTGATCGAGGCCGCAGGCGGCGATGGTCTCGTACACCGTTTTGCAGCCGTTGCAACAGAACTGTTCGCCAATGGGCGATGGCAGCCCACAGTGCGCGCAGGGCTGGCGCGTGGCGCCGGGAAGCTTGCTGGGTGTGGCGGCGATGGTCATGGGCAGAGCGGGCAGTGCGCTTCAGTGGGAGGCGTATCGAGTGAGGCGGGCTGGGCACTGTGGCGTGCGATCAGGCCCGTCGCGTCGGCCCGGTACACGCGCACAACGGTGACCGTGGCGATGGCGATCATCGCCAAGGCGGCAACGGTCCGAAGGCGTGGACCAAGCCGTGATCGGAGTGTTCCCGTGCCGAGCCCGATGGCTGCAAGGATCGGAACCGTGCCGAGCCAGAAGGTCGCCATGACCATGCCCCCCCACAGAGGCGAGGCCGTGCCGCCGGCGATGATCGCGAAGGCCCAGAGCCAGCCACAAGGCAGCAGGGCGGTCAGCAACCCGATCGCCAATGCGCGGCCGCTGGCACCGAAGCGATCAGCTTTGGTAATGCCGGCACGGAATGTCGACTTCACGAATCCTGGCGTAGGCACGTGGGGCAAGCCCAAGCCGGCCTCACGAAGGAGCCATGCTGCGCCTACGACGAGCATTGTGGTGGCTGCCAGGATAGCCGCGGCGTGATGGAAGCCTGCGGACCGCGCGGTCAGATCGATAGTGCCGCCCAGCGTGCCCGCAAGCACGCCCAGCGCGATGTAGCCAATGAGGCGACCACCGTGGTACGCGATCTGTGCCCGCACTTGGCAGAGCCACCCGGCGTCGCGATGCGTGCCACAGGCCATGGCCACGAATACCCCGCACATGCCAGCGCAATGCGGACTGCCCGCCAAGCTAGCCAGCAAAACCGCCCCCATCATCGCGATGGTGGGCGTCATGGCGTCCCCTCCCGGCTGAAAATGTCTCGAGTCAGCACGAACTGATGACGCTCGCGCGAGACTCGAAGGCGGACCTGCCACTGGCCCTCGCGCGGCCGGTGCAGCACGGCCGTGTAACGGCCATTGTCCTGCGACTGCAGCACTAACTCCCGGGCGTCACCGCGCCGGGCGTGATGGAAGACCACCGCCCTGACAGAAGCACCCGTAATCGGCTGGCCTTCCGCGTCCTCGAGTGTTACGGCCAGGATACCGTCGCCGGTGGTTAGCACGGCGTCGGCGTTCCATCCCAGCCTCTCGCTCGCGATCTCGATCTCGCGGGCATGGTCCCAATCGACAGCTTTCTGGTAATAGTCGTCCTCGACGGCGTAGCTAGGGTCGCTCACGGCAGCGACTACCGTGATCCCGCACACCACCATGCTGACGGTGAGAATGCAGACCACCGCAAGCGGCCATACCCACGCACGGTCGGTGCGAGGAGGATTCGTTGCAGGTGTAGGGTCTTGCATGTCAACTCGCTCCCGCCCTGTGAACCGGGCCACGCATCATGTATTCCACGGTCTTGTCGAAGCCCTCGCCCGTCACCCGGATCGTCACGGGGAGACGGCCCGTCTCAAATGCTTCGGCTGGCACCACCAGTGTCATGGGCTCGGCGAAAGTCTGCCCCGGCTCGACCCGCATGCGGGTGAGGCCGTCGATCCGTCCACCCTGGACACCCTCGAGGAGAACGCTGTACGCGCCTCCGTGCTCCGAGCGATCCTGGATCTTGAACTTGATCGGATTGGCCACCATGCCGCTCTCGAGCACCGTGAACGGGTTGCCTGGCCCCCTGGTGATCGTGACCAACGCCGGTGCCCGGATAACCAGCAGCACGATCATGATCGATACCAGGACAGCGATGGCCATGGGGTAGATGATGACGCGTGGACGCAGCCATTGGCGGCCCTCTCCGTCGATAGTGCGCTGCGAGGCGTAGCGAATGAGCCCGCGCGGCCGGCCGATCTTGTCCATGACCGCATCGCACGCGTCGATGCACTGGGTGCAGTTGACGCACTCCATCTGGAGACCATCGCGGATGTCGATGCCGGTGGGGCATGTCTGCACGCAGAGCGTGCAATCGATGCAATCGCCCAACTCGTCGGACTCCTGGACGACCTTGAGCGACACGTCCGACCCGGGCTTGACCCTGCGGCCCTTCTTGCCGCGCGGCTCACCACGCCGGCGGTCGTAACCCACGATGAGCGAGTCACGATCGAGCATCACGCTCTGGAAGCGCCCGTAAGGACACGCCACGATGCAGGTCTGCTCTCGGAAAAAGCCAAAATCGAACAGCATGGCGCCAGTAACGCCGGCGATGACCATGAACGCGATGGGGTGATCCAGCGGCGAGCCGAAGATCCACTGCCGAAGATTGTCGGTGCCCACGAAATAGCTCAAGAACGTATGGGCCAGCGCGAAGGCCAGCACGACGTACACGAGCATTTTCAGCAAACCGCCAGCGGCGCCGAACCGGCCCTTGCTCTTGCCCGGTGTGCCCTGGAAGAACCGTTCAACAGGCCGGAAGACGAGCTCAAGGTACACCGTCTGCGGGCATCCCCAGCCGCACCACACGCGTCCGAACATCGCCGTAAAGAAGAAAATCGAGAGGGCAATGGTGATCAGTAGGAGTGCGAGCAGCAGCGTGTCGGTGGGGTACAGCGTGGTTCCGAAGAACGTGAACTCACGCTCGAGGATGTTCAGCAGCAGCGGCGGCTTGCCCGCAACTCGTAGGTGCGGCAGCAGGACGAACAGCGCGATCAGCGCGTAGCCCACGATACGGCGGCGGTTGAGCCATCGCCCGTTCGACGGTCGTGGCCTGAGCCATCGCCGCGTCCCATCGGCGTTGAGGGTTGAAAGCACGCGTTCGGGCTGGGCTGCGGTGGTGGACATCGGCACCATTCCTTGTTTCTCAGCCACCATGATCAGTGGGCCAAGGCGGGATGACCTCGCCCTCGGGCCCCTTCGTCGCAAGATTGTTGCCACGCAAAGATGCAACGTACGAACTCAGCAGCACCACCTCGTTGGGGTGAAGGCGATTCCCCCACGCCGGCATTGCCCCGTTGGCGGCGCCATCCTCGATGACGCTGTGGATGTCGGTGATCGTCCTGACATTGATGTACGCGTCGTCGGTCAGGTTCGGGCCCACGCCACCGCCACCGCTGCTGCCGTGGCACGACGTGCAGTTCGCACTGAACACCGAGGCGCCAAAACGCATCCACTGAGCGTCGCCCATGAGCGATACGATGGTCTCCTCGTCGGCTTCCAGATCACCAAGATCAGCGAACAACCGCTCGATCTCGGCAACCTGCGCCCGCTCGAGGCGATCGGTCTGGTGCACGAACCATGGACTCTCGAGCGACACGAAGAAATACACCACGCTGAAAAGCATCGAGCCGAGCCAGATAAGGTGCCACCACAATGGCGTTGGGTTGTCGTACTCCATGATCCCGTCGTACTCGTGCCCGCGGATCAGTGTGTTCTCGGTCTCGTCAGCCATGGCTCATGCCCTCCTTTCCGGCCTGCGCATCGACGGGTGAGCCCTCGTCCAGCGCAGCCGCGGCCATCGCATGCTCATACCCCTTTCCAGACCGGATCGTGCGTAGCGTGACGAGCACGAACACCCCCACGAAGAGCACCAGTGCCGCCTCGGGCCAAACGGAAAGATCGACGTGGCGGATCGTGTCGGACAGCATCACCCAGCCCCCCCTTCGATCGTGTCTTCCCCGGCCGCATCATCGACGGCTGGCTCCTTGGAAATGTCGGTGCCCAAACGCTGCATGTACGCAATCAGGGCAATGATCTTGCGGTCGCTCAGATCGAGCGTCGGATCCTGCGCCTGTTCCGAGATCTCGTCCGAGAGCTGATGAGCCTGCTCCCGGGCCATGGCCGACGCGTTCTTCACGGCCTGGCCATAGGGCACGCCCAGCATCGCCATGGCGCCCACGCGCGCCTGGATGCCCTCAAAATCCAGCGGTTGTTCGATCAGGTGCTTGTAGCTGGGCATGATCGATCCAGCGACATACTCCGAAGGATTCTCGAAGTGCAGGTAGTGCCAGTGCGAGCTCTGTCGACCGCCCTCGCGAGCCAGGTCCGGTCCGATCCGCCGGCTGCCCCACTGGAAGGGCCGGTCGTAGATGAACTCACCCGGTTTGCTGTAGTCGCCGTAGCGCTTCACTTCGGCGAAGATCGGCCGGATCATCTGCGAGTGGCAGTTGTAGCAGCCCTCAGCGATATAAATATCGCGTCCGGCCAGTTCCAGTGGTGTGTAGGGCTCGACGCTGGCGATCGTGGGCACGTTACTCTTGATCAGAAACGTCGGGATGATCTCGAACAGCGAGGCGATGGCCACGGCGATCACGACCCAGATCGTGAACTTGATCGGGCGTGCCTCAAGGCGACGGTGCCAGGCGCCCTGGAGCCAGCGGTCGGCGGTGTGGCCCAGCTCGATATTGGCCGACAGCCGGCTGGCGGTGCGCTCGTAGTGCTCGTTCAGCGGCGCGAGCGGGGCGGCCTCGTGCACGACCACCTCGTACTGCTCGGGTCGCATCCGCCACGTTTGGAAGAGGTTAAGCACGCCGATGACCATGCCGGCTAGATACATCACCCCGCCCACGCCCCGGATCCAATAGAGCCACTCGAGCGAGGTCACCGTCTCGATGAACTCGCCGTACATGAGTTGGCCGTGGCTGTCAAATGCCCGCCACATCAGCCCCTGCGTCACACCTGCCGCGTACATCGACAGCACGTAAAGCGCGATGCCAATGGTGCTGATCCAGAAGTGTGCATTGGCCAGCTTCACACTGAACAGGCCCTTGGTCTGGAAGATCCGAGGTGCCAGCCAGTAGGCCATACCGAAGATCATGAAGCCGTTCCACCCCAGCGTCCCGCTGTGGACGTGGGCAATGGTCCAGTCGGTGTAGTGGCTCAGGCTGTTGACGGTCTTGACGCTCAGCAGCGGACCCTCAAAGGTCGCCATCATATAGAACGTGATGCCCACGACGAAGAACTTGAGCACCGGATCGGTCGTCACCTTGTGCCACGCGCCACGCAGCGTCAGCAGGCCGTTGAGCCCGCCGCCCCAGCTTGGCATCCACAGCATCACGCTGAAGATCATCCCCAGGCTGCTGGCCCACTCGGGCAGCGACGTGTAGTGCAGGTGGTGCGGGCCCGCCCAGATGTAGATGAACACCAGGCTCCAGAAGTGAACGATGCTCAGCTTGTAGCTGAACACCGGACGCTCGGCTGCCTTGGGAAGGAAGTAGTACATCAGACCCAGAAAGGGCGTGGTCAGGAAGAACGCCACCGCGTTGTGCCCGTACCACCACTGCATGAATGCGTCCTGCACCCCCGCGTACAGCGGGTAGCTCTTCAGCGCGATGTCCGGGCTCGAGATCCTGCCCGTCGTAAATAGCTCGTACACTCCCACGGGGATCCATAGGTTGTTAAACACGTGCAGCACCGCAACGGTGATGATCGTGGCGATGTAGAACCACAGCGCGACGTATAAATGACGCTGGCGACGACGCACTAGCGTCATGAAGAAGTTCACGCCAAAGAAGCCAACCCATACCACCGCGATGGCCAAGTCGATGGGCCACTCGAGTTCGGCGTACTCCTTGGCCTGGGTCACGCCAAAGGGCAGCGTCAGCGCCGCCGACACGATGATCGCCTGCCAGCCCCAGAAGTGCAGGCGGCTGAGGCTGTCGCTCCACATCCTGGCTTTACATAGCCGCTGGGTCGAGTAATACACCGCCGCGAAAATCGCGTTGCCCGCAAAGGCGAAGATCGCCGCGTTGGTGTGCAGCGGGCGGAGCCGGCCAAAGGCGATCTGAGGCAGGAGGTTCAACTCGGGCATCGCCAGTTGGAAGGCCAGGATGACGCCCACCAGCATCGCCACGATTCCCCAGGCAAGGGTGGCCCAGAAGAACATGCGAACGATCGCGTCGTCATAGCTAAAGCGGTCCAGCTTCGACACTGGATTCGGGTTGTTCCCATAAGTGCGGTCCCGGACGGTCTCATCGGGAGAGTCAGGACCGCCCGGGACCGGCGTATCCGAGCCGGCCTCAGAGAAAGAGGGGGAACGAAGCGACGGCTCGGACATTTCGGGTTCTCCCGTACTCCCTGTCAAGATTTGAGAGCACTGCGATGCTGTCAAACCGGAATCAGAACTGCCATACAGCATTCCACCCAAGATCGGCAGAATCAAGCTATAAAAACATATTTTTATGTAGTACTCGCTTTAGATGTCGCCCCGGCTATAACTCATAGCCAATAGGACACTTGATGAGCTAGGTACGAACCCATACTCGACCCGAATGGAGATCCGCTCAATGTTCTCGATGACCACCGAGTACGCACTGCGGGCGTCGGTCTTTCTCAGCGAGAGCAAGGGTGAGGTCCAGACCGCCAGCCGCGTGGCCGAGGCGACCAAGACCCCGGTCCGCTACGCCTCGCGGGTGCTGCAACTGCTGGTCGAGGGCGGGCTTGCCACCAGCCAGCGCGGGCCGTCGGGGGGCTTCGCCCTGTCCCGGGATCCCACCGAGATTACCCTGCTGGATGTGGTCCAGGCCATCGAGCCCATCCAGCGTATTCTCAAGTGCCCGCTCGACCTTCCCGAGCACGCGCACGAGTTGTGCCCGCTGCACAAGGCGCTCGACTCGGTCGCGTCGAATGCCGAGCGCACCCTGGGCTCGATGACCCTGGCCGACGTCATGGCCCAGCAGGTTGTTCCCCTGGGCATCATCATCAACGGACGCAAGGCCGCCATCGCGCCCACGACCTTCCCAGAGCCCGCGGACGATCCGACTGGGGACGAGCCCGGCTGAACCCCGGCCTCAGTCCAGCACCATCTCCAGGAAGGCCCACTCGTCTGCAACGCCCTCGATCTGCTTGGCCGTGCTGGTGCCCGCGCCGTGGCCGGCGTCCCGCTCGATGCGGATCAGGACCGGATCGGCCGAGCCGGTGGCCGCCTGCAGGGCCGCGGCGAACTTGAAGCTGTGCATCGGGACCACGCGGTCGTCGCGGTAGGCCGTGACGACCATCGTCGCGGGGTACTTCGTGCCCTTGCGGACGTTGTGGTAGGGGCTGTAGCCGTAGAGCACCTCGAACTGGGCCGCGTCCTCGGCGCTGCCGTAGTCGCTCACCCAGAAGCGGCCGGCGCTGAACAGGTGGAAGCGCAGCATGTCCAGCACGCCCACGCGGGGGATGGCCGCGCCGAACAGCTCCGGACGCTGGGTCATGCACGCGCCGGTCAGCAATCCGCCGTTGCTCGTGCCGGTGATGGCGGTCGTCTCCGGCGAGCAGTAGCCCTGGGCCTGCAGGTACTCGGCCGCGGCGATGAAGTCGTCGAAGGTGTTCTGCTTCTCCAGCTTGCTGCCCGCCTGGCGCCAGGGCAGGCCGTACTCGCTCCCGCCCCTGAGGTTGGCCACCGCGTAGATGTGGCCGCGCTCGAGCCACGCGGCGCGGCTCGAGCTGAACCCCGGCGTGATGGCGATGCCAAAGCCGCCGTAGCCGTACAGCAGCAGCTTGTTCTTGCCGTTGAGCACCGTGCCCTTGCGCTTGGTGATGAACATGGGGATCTGCGTGCCGTCCCTGGACGGGTAGAAGACCTGGATGGTCTCGTAGGGCTCGGGGTCGAAGTCGACCTCGGACTCGCGGAAGACCTCCAGGTCGCCGCTGGCCACCTCGTAGCGGTAGGTGGTGCTGGGCTGGGCGAAGCTGCTGAAGCTGTAGTACGTGTGCTCGTCGGTCTGGCGGCCGCCGAACCCGCGGACGCTGCCGATGCCCGGCAGCTCGACGGTGCGCACCAGCTCGCCGCCGGGGGTGTAGATGTTCACCTCGGGCAGGACGTCGCGCAGCGCCTGGGTGATGATGTGCCCGCCCACCATCGAGGCGTCCTGCATCGCCACGTCGCCCTCGGGGACGAGCTCGACCCAGCGCTCGCGCTGCGGGCTGGCCGGATCGATCGAGATGATCCGGCCCAGGGGCGCGTCGTCGGTCGTGTAGACGATCAGCCGCGCCGGCTCGGTCCCCTCCTGGCTGCCGGCCATCACCGGGACGCTGCCCAGCACGCGGTAGCGCGCCTCGAACTCGGTGATGATCGGCACGAAGCCCGCGTCGTCGTCCAGGTCGTCGACGTACAGCAGGTTCTGCGGCGCCGTCGTCTCGCTGCCGTAGAGGATCAGGAAGCGGCCGTCGTCGGTCAGGCTCACGCCCCAGCCGCGGCCCGGGTGCTCGGGGCTCTCCCACACGAGCTCGTCTTCCCAGGTGATCTCGCCGTCGGCGCCGTCCTCTTCGTTCAGGTCCATCCGGTGGAAGTACACCTTCTGGTGCTCGTTGAGGCTCGTCAGCTCGGCGCTGCCCTCGGGGCGGCTGGGGTAGCGGCTGTAGTAGAACCCGCTGCCGTCCTTGGCCCACGTGATGCCGGTGAACTTGGCCTCCTCGATCGCAACGCCCAGGTCCTCGCCCGTGGCCACGTCGATCACGCGGATGGTCCGCCAGTCGCTGCCGCCGGTCTGCTCCAGGTAGGCCAGCATCGAGCCGTCCTCGCTGGGCGTCCAGCCGGCCAGGCTGTCGGTGCCCTCCTCGCTCCAGGCGTTGGGGTCCAGCAGCACGCGGCCCTCGCCCGCCCGGGCCTGCTCGAGGCTCCCGGCCACGCGCAGCACGCTCTGGTTCTGCAGCCCGTCGTTGGTGGTGAAGAAGAACCGCCCGCCCCGCTCGGTGGGCGTGCCCACGCGCGGGTAGTCGTACAGGGCCCGCAGGCGCGACTCGTAGCGGCCACGCGTGGTCGCGTGGGCCATCACGCCCGCGAAGGCCTCGTCCTGCTGGCGGGCCCAGGCGGCCAGGCGCGCGTCGTCGGGGCGCTCCATCCAGCGGTAGGGGTCGGCGACGGTCACGCCGTGGATGGTCTCGACCACCGGCTCGGTGGGGGCGGGGGGGTACTCGAGCACCTGCCAGGGCTCGAAGCCCCGCTCGTAGGCGTCCTCCCAGCGGGCCAGGGCCATGCCCCCGCCGGCGGCGGCCTCCAGCGGGCCCGTGTAGTCGTGCCGCGCTGGCTCGTGGATGGTGCAGGCCGAGAGGCAGGCGGCCGCGGCCAGGCCGGCCAGGCCCGGCGTCAGGGTGGCGAGATATCGGGGAGCGGGCATGGGTTGGTTCCTCGTGGGGTGTCGCGCCGGGCGCCGGCTGGGCGGGCGCCGGGGGCTCGCCGGCCGGCGTGGGGCGGG
>JBITAF010000030.1:0-7154 GCA_044440025.1 Phycisphaerales bacterium JB060
GGGCGCCCGGGCCCCCCCCCCCCCCCTGGGCCACTCGGGGCCCCCCCCCGCTTCACATCGCCTGCCGCCCCGGTGGGACTGGCTCAGGTCATGCCGGTCCCCGCCTGCATGCCCGGCGTAGGGGCCTTCAGCATCGCTTCCCGGGCCTTACTCGCATCCCGCGTCAAAGGCGTTCTGGTAGCAGAGGAAGTCGAACAGAGTCAGGCTGCCAACCTCATCGCAGTCGGCGGCCAGGTCGCCCGCATCGAAGGCGTTCTGGAAGGCCAGGAAGTCAAAGATGGTCAGATCGCCGTCCTCGTCGAAGTCGGCGTAGCAGCTCAGGTCGCCGCCGTAGAACATGATCGGCCGGCGGCCCGGGGCGCCGCTGAACGGGCCGTTCCAGCTGCTCCCGCTGTCGAAGGGCTGCCAGAAGTACTGCATCTGGACGGCGTCGGGATGGTCGACGGCCACAAAGTCGCGGTAGTCGGCCGCCAGGCTCGAGAAGGTCACGAAGTACTGATCGCCCGCCTGTACGGTGTAGGGCGTGCCGAAGACATCCCCGCCCCAGCCGGTCTCAGTTGTGGAGAAGCTGACCTCACGGAGGATCTCGCCGGGCTGGCCGCCCTCGACGGCGCGCAGGCGGATGACGCCGTCGGCGATGGCGCTGGTGTGCCAGAGCATCTGGATCATGTCGAAGTCGTTCTGGGCGGTCCACAGGAAGGCCTGCTCGTGTCCGCCGGTGGCGGTCCAGGAGGTCTCCAGGGGGATCTCGTGGTTCACGCCCTCGACAAAGTCCTGGGCGCTGGCGGTGGTGGCCAGGCCGGCGATGGAGGCGGAAAGGACGATGGCGGAAAGGGTGCGGGTGTGCATCTCTGGCTCTCCTGTCTGGACGCTCGGTGGTCGTCGCTTGTTCGTACCGCCACGCACAGCGCGCAGCGTCCCCACTGATTGCACGCCGCTACGGGCGGACCCGCTGCGGCGTTACCTGGGGAGGTGGTGTCGATACCTCAGGGGATCAGGCACATCCTGAGACAAACTCGTTCTGGAACGCCAGGAAGTCGAAGATCGTCAGCCGGCCGTCGCCATCGAAGTCGGCCGCCCGGGCGCCCGTGGCGAACAGGTTCTGGAAGCACAGGAAGTCGAAGATGTCCAGCCGGCCGCTGCCATCGCAGTCGGCCCGGCAGCCGGTCTCGCCAACGAAGCCCGCGCCCGTGATAGCCAGGGACCGCATGTCACGGGCGAAGACCTCCACGCGGTCCATCCCACCGGCGGCGCCCTGGCCCTGGCCGGGGTCGAGCTCGATGGCGTCGACGGTGTAGCGGGTGCCGCCCACCTCGATGTCGAAGGGATTCTCGCACTTGAGCACGAGCACGAGTTGGTCGAACTGGTTGAGCACGTAGCACCACGTCAGATCGAAACACGGGTTGAACAGGCGGAACGAGGCGCCCCCGCCGAGGGTTGGGGTGGCCACCTCCCGGTCGCCAAGCATCAGACGCATTGGCACGCGGGGCACGCCGATGGCTTCGAAATCGGGTGTGACCTCGAACACCGGCGGGATGCCGGGGATCTCGATCCGCTCGAGCACGAGGTCCAGGGGCGTGGCGACCCACGGGCTGCACAGCCACCAGGGGTAGTACCGCAGCTCGATCTGGCCGCCCACGGGCATGGCGCCCACGTCAATAGTGTGCTCGAAGCGGGTATCGGCCGCCCACGGGGCGTCCTCGACCGTGAGGGCGGCGCCCATCGCGGGACGGCTGGTGGGGTCACCCTCGAGCAGCAGGCTCTCTCCGCGTGGCGTGCCGATCGTGCCATCAAACGGAGACGCGAGCCATTCGTCGATCACGATGGGGCCAACGAAGACGCTGCGGTACGCCTCGCGCACCGTGTCACAACTCTCGCTCAGGGCGCTCTCGCGGAGTGGGTAGTACGACATGCGCGAGGTGTCGGTCCGCAGTGTGCGGTAGCCGTCGCCCTTGGCCTCGAACTCGCCGCACCAGACGAGCACGGGGTTGTCGTCGTCGGCGTAGATGCTGGCGGGCGGGAAGTTGATCTGGCCGACGATGATACCCAGCACGTCGCCCGTCGCCGAAACCGTGCCCGCCGTCGTGCCGGGCCCATGGGGGATGCCGCACGTCTCGGTCGAGATCCACTCGATGTCGTCGGAGAGAATGTCGACGACGCCATCGGCGAAGGCGTACTTGTCGTCTGGGAAGTGGGCCCACAGCTCCACCTCGAAGTTGTCCGACAGGATGGCCTTGCGCTTGACCTTCAGCTCCCACCGGCAGCAATCGTCGGCAACCGCGGTGGTGGCGATGCCGGCCAGTGTCGAGAGGGCCAGGGCGCCACAGAGGACCTTGCTGTGCACGATGCGTTTCATCGGGATGCTCCTGGATTCGAGACCGCACCGATCGCGCCGGTGGCCACGCGGCCGCCTCTGTCAAGTGCGCTGATGGATTCGGTCTACGTTGCAAGCGCGGTCGACCGCGCCGCGTCACGCGGGCTCGTCAAAATAGGTGATTCAGGCCAAGTACACATCGATTGCCGCGCGGACGGCTCGCTCGCTGATCGCCGCGTCGAGCGTGGGCTCGGCCTCGCTCGCGCCGGCCTGACCTGGCAGCATCGGCATGTGGATGAATCCGGCCCGCTGTCCGGGGGTTGCGTGCAGGAGCGCGTGGTACAGCACCGCGTTGCACAGGAACGTCCCCGCCTCGTGGCTCGAACCCGCCGGAGCGCCGGCCGCCTGCATCGCCTCGATGGTGGCGTCCACGCCGATGGTCGCCGAGAGCGCGAGCGGCGCGTCATCGACCAGTGCCGAGGGCCCACGCGAGACACCGTCGTTGTCGGGGATCCGGCCCTGACCGAAGTTGAGGGCGAAGCGCTCGACCGTGACCCTCGGCCGCTTGCCGCTCTGACCAAGCAGCAGGACCAGATCGGGCCGATCTCTGCCCAAGAGCTCGCGCAACGCGGGCCACGCGCCGGACCATGTGACGGGCAGGAGGCCCGTGAACAGCTCGATCCCGGCGGGCGGATCGGCGGCCAACCGCTCTGAAACTCGCATGGAGGGGTTATCGTCGCTGCCGCCGAAGGGCATGAATCCGGTCACGAGCACGCGCGGTATGGGCATGGGCCAATCGTTGGCCGCCCCGGCGGTCAATGATGGGCCCGTGAGCTTTCCCCTCCAGGATTGGCAGGACTACGCCGCCAGCGGCCCGGCTCCCGAGTTGCTGACCGTGCCCTTGCGACCGACCGTCGCGGACCTGTCCATGCTGCGCCGCGACTGGCCACAGGGCGTGGTGGCGGTGGCGGTCGAGAACGCACGGGCCCGCAACCGCGCCGCCAGCAAGCTTGCGCCCGATCTGGCGAGCCGCTTGTACGCCGACGAGCAGGGGGTCATGGTCGCCTCGTCGTCGCTCGCCGCAGCGCACAAGGCGGCCCGGTTCGCCATCGCGGGGGCCGAGGCGTTCGACCTCTGCTGCGGCATCGGTGCAGACGCGTACGAGCTGACCCGAGCGGGTCTGACGATCACCGCCGTGGACCAGGACGACACACGCGCGTGGATGGCCGGCCAGAACGCCGGTTGCCCGTCGGTGGTCGGCGACGTCGGCGCCGACGCGTGGCTCGAGCGCATCGCCGGCTCGCTGGTCCACCTGGACCCCAGCCGGCGCGACAAGGCGGGGCGCCGCCACGACTACGAGGCCTACCGCCCCGGGCCTTCCACTATCGAGGCGATCATCCACGCCGCGGCGGGCGCGTGCGTGAAGCTCGGGCCGGGCGTGGACCTCACGCTGCTGCCAACGCCGCCCGGCTCGCACCTGGAGTTCCTCAGCGAGCACGGGCGCCTGACCCAGGCGCTGCTGTGGACCGGCGCGCTGGCCGAAACGGCCGGGCTGCCCGAGGGCCACCGCCGCGCCACGCTGCTGCCCCTGGGCGAGGCATTCAGCGCCGCGCCAGGCCCGCTGATCGACGCCGGCGACTGGTACGACACCGACGGCCCGGCGACCCCGGTGCTGGCGTACATCCACGAGGCCGACCCCGCGCTGGAGCGCCCCGGGCTGCTGGGCCCCTTCGCCGCCGCGCTGGGCATCCGGCCCATCCACCCGGCCGTGGGGCTTCTCACCAGCGGGGCGCCCATCGAGAGCCCCTGGCTCACAACGTTCGAGGTGCTCGAGGCCATGCCCTGGCGGACCAAGGCCGTCCGCTCGCGGCTGCACGAACTCGGCGCCGGCGTGGTCACCATCAAGACCCGCGCCAAGCTCGTCGACCCCGACGCGCTCCAGAAGACGCTGCGCGGCAAGGGCGACAGGGAGCTGGTAGTGTTCATCCTCAGGCTGGGCCAGAAGGCCACGGCCATCATCTGCCAGCGTTCGGTCTGAGGGCCCCCAGGCCGGACGCCCCGTGGCTCAGCCCGCCCGCCCGGCGTCCAGCGTTCCGCACTCGGGGCAGACACCTGCGCCCCCGGCCATGTCATACCCGCACGCGACGCACCGATTCCTACGCCGGCGGTGGCATCTTCGCAGCCATCGGATCGCGGCCGCAAGGCCGAGCACCCCACCGCCGAGGGCCACAATGTTGCCCACAAGCCCGGAGACAAGGATCCGCGTGGGCAGGTGGTAGGCCCTGCCGCCCACCGTGAGCCGACGCAGGCCCAGGGTTGGCATCTCCGCCCGGCTGTCGTCAAGTCCGAAGACGTACCACGATGCGCATCGCAGGGGCACGCCGTACCGCATCACCGCAACCGATTCCCCGAACCGATCGGGCCAGCGTTCCAGGACATCGCCGGGCAGTGCGCTCGCCGGCATCCGATCGCCATCGGCGTGCACGCCCGCCGCCTCGCCAAGGGCTTCAGGGCCCGAGACGTCCACGAGTTCCACCCGCGTCATGCCCCAACCGGGGAAGCGGCGGACCAGCGCCGCACGCCCATCGGCTCCGGTCGCGAGCGTCGTGCGGGAGCTTGCGGCACGATTCGCCCCTGGGCGGTGCTCCGCCACGAGGACCCCGGCGGCAACGCCCAGAACGCACACGCCAAGGCCCGCAAGCGGCGAAGCGACCATCAGCCGCCAGCCGACCAATCGCGGCGGCCGCTTCGCATGCTCCCGATCCTGGCCGCCCGAGCTCACGCCTGGGCCTTCCACGCCGCATCGCACCGCGCGCACACGCGAACATTGTCCTTGCCCGTCTTCGCACGCGCGAGCGGAGCGCCGCATCCCGGGCACGCGCCCCGCTCCAACCATCGCGCGCATCGCTTGCGATTCGTCGAGATCGAGAGCACCGCCGTTATGGCCAGCATCGCCAGCACCGCGATCACGCCACCGAAGAGCCAGCCCGCCGTCCCGGGAACCAGCGTTTCGCCCCACCGCCAGAGCTTCAGGCATGCCAGGGTGACGGCGAAGAACGCCAGCCAGCCGAACAGCCCCGGGCCCGCCGGGCCTTCCACCCGCGCCCGCGCGGCCTCATCCATCTCTCGCACGCGGCGACCCCGATCATCGCGCATCAAGGGTCCCAGGACGAACGCGCCCTCGCCGGGCATCCGTGTCATGGCGTCCCCCGCGGCATGGTCCATTGTTCACCAGCCAGCTTGCACCCGCGTTCAGCCGGCCTTCTCGTCCATCCTCCACGCGCTCCCGCACTCGGGGCAGATGCGGCAGTTGTCTGCTTCGGGTTCGATTTCGGCAATGGAATATCCGCACGCCGGGCACAGGCCCAGGGCCAGCGCGGCCCGGCGTTGGGCCTTGAAGAGTTGGGCGGCCACCAGGGCACGGCCGACGACCACCACGACGACCGCCAGCACCGCGTGCACGGCCAGCATCGGCGCCATGGGAACCAGCGGGCCGAGGATCAGCGGCGGCACGGCGATCGCCACGCCGATCAGCAGCACCACCAGGAGCCGCGTTCGGTTGGCCGCCCGGAGCGGCTCGACGCCAACAGCGTAAGCCCGCGCATCGATGCCCGCCTCGCGGGCCGCCCCGCGCAGCATCCGATCATCGAAGGCCCGGTCGTGCCCCCGATCGTCCACGCATCGCGGCCGCGGCCTCACGGACTCCGCTCGGGCTGGGTGGGCTGGCGTCCGGCGCGCGGCGCCCTCCATCCTTGGCGCGCCGGCTCACGCATCGGTGTTGGCGGCCTTCTCGTCCATCTTCCATGCGCTCCCGCACTCGGGGCAGACGCGGCGGTTGTCTGCTTCGGGTTCGAGTCCGGCGATGGCAGCGCCGCACACCGGGCACACACCCAGCGACAGCGCTGCGCGGCGTTGCACGCCCATCCAGCGCCAGTGCATCAGGATGAGCACGGGCCAGAACAGCACGAGCGCGATGGCGATCACGCCAGCGTCCCCCGCGATGCCCGGAACGCCCACGCGATCTTCCACGCCGCTCATCCTGAACAGGAGGACGAAGATCATGGCGATGCCAAACCCGGTCGTCGATTCGCTCCGCAGGCGTCGCGTGATCTTCGCCCTGGCGCCCGCGTCACCCCCTGACATCCGCCCGGCGGCTTCCTCCACGTCCACGCGGGTGCGCGAGGCCCGCCCGCGATCATCGCGCGGTGTGACCAGGGGAAAGAGTGCCCCCTCGCCGGGCAACCGTGTCATGGCATCCACCGTTGCATGGAGCATCATTGGCCCGCGACCTCAGGTCCGCGTTCGGGCGGTCTTCTCATCCATCTTCCACGCGCTCCCGCACTCGGGGCAGACGCGGCAGTTATCTTCCTCGGGTTCGACGTCGGCGATCACCGTGCCGCACGCCGGGCAGCGGCCCTGCGCAAGCCAGCCGGTGCGCAGGGCCTCGATCGTGCGTGGGAGCACGAACGGGCGCATGGCAAGGCCAACGACCGCGCCGAACACGGCCGCGATGCCCAGGGATGCCAGATACGGAACGTCGGGCAGCACCAGGAAGAGCACGGGGAAGGCAACGGCGAAGATGATGCCCATGCGCATGCCGTGGCGGCCCGCCTGGCGGTTCATGCCCCGCAGCGCGGCGCTGGCCGTCGCCTCGTCCACGCCCGCGCGCCGGGCCTTGCGCTTGGACGCCAGCCAGCCCGAGGGGGCAATGGCGTTGCGGTCGTCCGGATATCGGGTGGGCAGGAGCATCGGGTCCCCTCCGGTGGCTGGCGATGGCGGCCGCGGGGCCGCCCGCTCGATCATTGGCGCGCGGCGTCGAACAGCGGCGCAAGCTCTTTCC
>JBITAF010000031.1:0-21390 GCA_044440025.1 Phycisphaerales bacterium JB060
GGGCGCCCCCCCCCGCGGCGCGGGCGCCCCCCACCGCGCCTATGTGCGCCCGCACCGTCACGCTGGAGGCCCGCCCCGCGGCGAGGGCGGCCTCCACCGCGGCGCTGTAGGCCCGCACCGCGGCGATGGAGGCCTCCACCGCGGCGCTGTGGGCCCGCGCCGCGGCGATGGAGGCCCACAGAATCGTTCTGTTGGCCTTGCGCAGCGTCCGGTTTGGCGTTATGCACGTCCGCCCGGCGTGCGCCATGGCGCGGAATGCCGAGGAAATGGGCGTTTTCGGCTCGTTCGAATAATCGTTGGTCGCTGCATGGGTGGTGTTGGGGTGCGCGCCGGCGTGTTCCGAGAACGCCGGTGGGTGCGCACGCCCCGCCGCGGCGTGCTACATGGACCTGCGGGCCAGGCGGCCGGTGCGTGCGGCGTGGTCCTGGCGGGTCTGGGCCGTGGCGTGGACGGTGTCGCGCAGCCACTGGGCGACCGTGCACCACGCGCCGAGCCTTTCGAGCGTGGGATCGTACGTGAAGAGAATGTACTCGTTGGTTCCTCGCTTCCAGGCGTACTCCAGCACGTCGCGCTGGTCCTCGATGGTGATGTCATAGGTCGCCCCGACGCTCACGCCGTAATCCAAGTGGCGCAGCGGGTTCTCGAACCACGGGGCCGGGTCGAGCGAGCGGCGGCTGCTCGCGCACGCGTCGATGCGCATCTTGCTCACGTCACGAACCGACTCGCATACCGTGTAACCGATCCTGCCGTACTCGCCGCGGATGCGGTCGACCCAGTTGTCGTTGCTGTACAGCGTGGGCGAGGAGTACATGCCACGCACCACGCCGTCGGGCGCGCTGTTGTAGCCCCGACCGAACCAACCCTCGACGAACGGGTAGTCAGCGTTGTCGGCGACGAAGCACTGGTAGTTGCCCCAGCGGGTGAACTCGAAGTGGTCGTTGAGGGTCTCGAAGATCGATTCGGCGGCCGCCTGCATGCGGGTCACGTACGACCAGTTCCACCACCAGTCGATGAACGCGTCGCCCTGGTCGTAAAAGGCCAGGTCCGGATCGAACGCGGGGGGCGAGAGGTCCTCGAGCGTCTGGGCGACCTCGCCGCCGGTGCTGTCGTAGGCGTACGCCAGCACCTGGTTCTCGTAGCGGTCCGTATCGGCGATCATCTTGGGCCACGTGCCGGTCTGCGTCAGGCTCGAGAGCCCCCCGATGTTCACGTAGTCGAGCCGGAGCTGCTGCGTCTCGCGCGGCCATCGCTCGTAGTCCATGTGCACGCGGGCGGGGTAGCACAGGCCCCGGTCGTCCAGCTCCTGCTTGAGCGCCCGCCAGAAGTGGTCCATGTACTCGGCCAGCAGCTCGACACCCTCCTGGCGATACCACGTCTGCCAGGGCTCGAGCACGTAGTCGGCGTGGGTCGAGCCCGGGCCCACCCAGTCGGCGATGTTCATTTCCAGGGGGATGGTATCGGCGGCGCCTGTGATGCCTCGGAAGTCGCCGCCGTCGTACCCCCGCAGGCGGTCGTCGTGAATGCCGCCGTTGCCCGGCCCGCGGATGAACATGGCCCCGGCGTAGCGCCTGCCCGGGCCGATGCCGTTGCCCACGGTGAAGCTCTGAATCTCGAAGTAATCGGCGCAGCGCTTGGCGGTGAGGGCGAGGTCCTTGGTTGGGACAAAGTCGGATTGCGTGACAGCACCGCGATACTTCGGCTTCACGTCGTTGCAACTCAGATAATCGCCCGCGCACATCTTGAAGATGTTGGGATCGCTGAAGATCGGCAGGTCGCGGATCTCGTCCGCCGACCCGTCGCTGGCGTTGTCGTTGAACACGAAGAACGCTGGCTGGAGGCGGCCGGGCTCGCGGAAGGGCGGCCGCGGGCTTGGCGTGATGGGAAGGTCGTAGACGTAGCGCAGGATGGGAGTGCGGGCGGACCAGCGGGGAGAAGTTCCAGTCTCGACAGTCTGAAGCAATGGTTGTCCAAACGGAGGATTCGACTGATTGAACAAATCGCCGCTGTTTTCCCCATCCTGATCGTTTCGGACCCGCAACCCCGACCTTGAGTGCGCCGTGATGAACCAGTAGCCAAAGTCCGGCCTGCCCGTGCCCGAGGCGAGCCGCGTGCCGGCCTGCCAGGGCGGGATCTTCTCGCTGTACATCCTGCCCGCGTCGCTGACGCTCGGGACGCCGTCCTGGAGCTCGTCGCGCCAGATGGCCGGGTGCTCGGCGTGGAAGGTGGGGTTCTCGACCGTGCCGGACTGCTCGAGCGTCTGGCCCAGCAGGAACACGTTCCAGTCCGCGGGTGTCAGCGCGCCCCCGTTGCCGACCTGCTTGGCCGCGGCCAGGTCATCGACGTACAGCCGCAGCTCGGCGTTGCCCGTCTGGCCCACCGACACAAGCACGACGGTGACCAGGCGCCAATCGCCCGCTGCGAGGTTGTCGATGCTCTTTGTCACGCGGGCCCCGCCGCTGAACGCGGCGGTGAGCTTGACGGTGCCCGCCGTGCTCCCCGGTTCGGCCTCGAGCGCAAGATAGTTCTGTGCGTCGCGCTCGCCGAGCGACCAGATGGGCCAGAACGTGCCCATTGTCGGCAGGGGATCATCGGGCAGGTACACCCAGCACTGCACCGAGACGGGCAGCGCGGGGATCTGCTCTGATGGGATCATCGGGTTGTATCCCGCCCAGAGGGCGGCGCCGTTCTCGAATCGCACGCTCATGCCCGACCTCCTTCAGCAGCCAGCCTCGAACAGATTGAAGAACTCCAGGAAGTCGAAGACATCGAGCCGCCCGTCGTAGTCAAAATCGGCGAAACCCGTCGCCCCGCCGCTATCGAAGCGGTTCTGGAACTCGAAGAAGTCGAAGACGGTGAGCTCGCCATCGCCATCGAGGTCGGCGGGGCAGTGGAGCAACCACCTCACCTGGTCCTCAGCGATGCGGATGCCCCCAAGATCCCAGTAATCCCAGTGCGGTCCGGTTACAACGACTCGACCATCGTTTGACAACACGATCCCGGCGGTCCGATCCGCTTCATACACGGCCACGGGAAAGCTCCCGACCGCCGGCTCCAAACGGTCCCCGTAGTCGCTCGTGATAGGCAAGAAAGGATCGTCGTTCACGCGCCACAATCCCGAAAAAGCCAGATGCCATTGGTCGGGATCGATGCCGCCGTACGTCGCCACGAGGTCTTGCAAGGGCTCCTCCACGTCCGCAGCTCTCGTAATACCCAGAATCGGCCACATCTCCGGCTGCTCGTCGAGCCGGGCCATCGAGAAGATCAGCTTGCCGCCGCCGTCGACATGCGCGGCCAGTTCGTCGATGATCGCGCCGGCCAGCGGCCCCTCGAACGTGTCGAACCAGCGGATGATGACCAGATCCCAATGGCCATCGCGAAGGGCGGGCAGCAGCAGCTCCTCGCGCTGGAAGACGCCAACGGTGTCGAGATAGCCAAGGTTGAACAGGGCCGTGGCGATCGGGTTGCGCTCG
Source organism: Phycisphaerales bacterium JB060 (assembly GCA_044440025.1). Taxonomy (GTDB): domain Bacteria; phylum Planctomycetota; class Phycisphaerae; order Phycisphaerales; family UBA1924; genus JAHCJI01. Next base: position 3,471 of record JBITAF010000031.1, read on the forward strand.
AAGCCCTCGGGCCCACTGAACAGGATGCGCGGGTCGTCCTGGGCCGGGGCGCGCGTGGCCGCCAGTGCCAAGACCACCAGGATCGTTCCGATCGTGTGTGCCATTCTCATCGGTCAACTCCCCGCAACGGCTCCCGGCGGCCGTTGCTACATAAAACGATACATGAAGCCCAGCCCGGTGGCCGGCACCACGACCGCGTTGCCGAAGGCCCATCCGCCTGAGCGGGTAACCGTGCTGTTCGCAGGCTGCACGCAGCGCAGCTCCACGATCAGGTGCGTGTACCCCAGGCCGTCGGCGACCAGCACAGGGGCCGCCTCACCCTGCGAGCCGATCGCGCGGATGCCCGGGATGATCGACTTATCCACGCGCACGGTAGCCCGTCGTCCGAACACGCCATCGGCCGGCAGGGACGTGGACGACCCGATGTCGTGCGTGCCAATGGTGACGTCGAACTGGCCCAACCAGTCGCCCAAGTATTCCGTTGGCGTGGCGTTCAGCTCGCTCACACCCCAGATGGCTCCGATGCCCATATACATATTGTTGTCGGTCTGGGTCGGATACCCCGCCGGTTTTGACTCGGGCTTGCCAAAGAACTTGAGCAGCACGTTGCTCGAATCGGCCTCCACGGGCACAACAAGCCTCTGGCTGGCGATATCCCCGAGCTGGCTCTCCCACAACGACACCGCGTGCGTGTAGGCATCCGGCGGGCTCAACCCGGCGGCTGGCGTTCCATGCGGTACGAAGTACTTGCTTGATCCATCGGCAGCAACGGTCCAGGCGACCTGCCTCGTCGTCATGTATTGTTTTGTCATGGTTTCGCCCTCCGCCGATTAGAGGAAGCGGTACAGGAAGCCCAAGTATGCTGCGGCGACCGGATCGGCGGTTGTCAGCGTCGGCCCGACGGCCACGCGACGCATCTCGATGATCAGCTGGGAGTACCCCATCGTGTCCACCACCAGCACCGGAGCGGCCTCGTCCTGCTCGCCCACCACACGCATGCCAGGAAACAACGCACGATCGTCCTGCACGCCGATGTGACGGATCCAGTATGCAACATCACCCGCCGCGGGCAGCACGGTTGAGGAATCAACCCCCTTGGATCCGACCTCGATCATGACCTTGCCAAGGTAATCGCCGATGTACTCGTCGCCGCCGTTGAGTTCCGACACGCCCCAGATTCCCACGAGCCCGGTACGAACCGTGGACGGCAACGTGACGATTGCGGACGACGCGGGGTTCCCGTAGAACTTCAGCAGGACGTTGTTGCTCTCGGTAGTCGAAAGATCCAAACGCACGCGCTGGCCCGATCCACTCAGGGTCGTCGGCCAGTCGTTGATGATATCGTTCGTGTGGCAATAGGCGTCGGGATCGCTGAGTGCTGCGGCCTCATCGAAGTAGTCGTTCGTCGGCTGGATCGTCCAAGCGACCTGCTGGCTAACTGGCGTGACTTTCGTGGCCATGCGGGCTCCTTCCTGCTCTGTGTCCTGGCGTCTATTACCCAATATGCCGCGAGACCCCATCATCGTTTCGGTCATCTGGCGAGCTTTTTGACCCCCGGCGACCGCCGCCCTGGCGCCGCCAGCACCCCCACAAGCCCCGCCAGCCCCGTTCGAGGCCCCACCAGCTAGCACAGCCCGCACAACCGGCCGTTTTCTGGCCCGGGCACGCCCCGATCGCTCACGCACGCCCGCCGGCCCCCCGATGAACCCCTCGGCCCGGGGCGTTCCGGGCCGCGCCCTTTGCCTTCTCCGCTGGCACGCCAGCGTGCGGGGGGAGGCGGACACACATGGCCGCGGCGAGGCGTTGGTATCCGCGCTCGCTGGCGGCCGCTTGGGAGACGCTGCGATGAGCAGACGACCGCGTGACGAGCAGGCCCTGCTGGCCTGGAGCAAGGCCCGGGCCCTCCAGTGGAAGGGCGGCCAGACCGGCGTGCCCGATATCGGAATTACCCAGGCGATGGCCGACGCCTTCGACCTGGCCGTTTCCGAGGCAGAATCGGCATTCCTGGCGCTGCAGAGCGCCCGACAGTTGGCCGAGAACCGCAAGAGCGAGAAGGACGACAAGTTCGCGGCGATGGAGGAGCAGCTCGAGTTCCTCGTGCCCTCGATCGACGCCTACGCCAAGGCGACCGACGACCCCAGCGTCTACACCCGCGCGGGCATCGACGCGCCCAAGAAGCCCGCCAAGCGCGGCGCGCCCCCCACCCCCACCGACATGCGGGCCGAGCTGACCAATGGCGGCGACGTCGCCATCCGCTTCGCCTGCACCACCGGGGGCGGGGCGTTCTACGAGATCCAGCGCCGCCTGACGGCGTTGGACGGCATGGTCCAGACCTGGCAGCCGCTGGTGACCATCACCGAGAAGGTGTACACCGACGAGGCCGTGCCCAAGGGGTACCGCAGCGTGGACTACCGCGTGCGGGCCACGCGCACCAACGGCAAGGCCAGCGAGTACAGCGAGAGCGCGACGGCCTACTTTGGCAGCTCGGTGGGCGAGCAGCCGGCCCCCGCGGGCGTCACCATCGAGGACGCCCAGAAGCTCAAGGACGCCCAGACGGCCAAGGGCAAGGGCCAGGCGGGCTGAGCGAACACCGGCCCGCAACGGGCCGGCCCCGATAAACCCCGGCAGGACACGATCCCTGTTTTGTTCGAGGCGGCGGGTGGGCGCGGGCCCGCCCGCCGCTGTCTTTCGGGCGCCCGAACTCTACCATCGACCATGGCAAAGAAGCCGCGCAAGCCCAGGCCCGTGATGATCGAGAACCGCAAGGCGCGGCACGAGTACGACATCCTCGACACGCTCGAGTGCGGCATCCGCCTAACCGGCAGCGAGATCAAGAGCGTGCGCGACGGCAAGGTCTCGCTGGCCGAGGGCTACGTGCGGGCCCAGCTCAGCCCCATCGCCCTGGAGCTGCACTCGGTCAACATCGCCGAGTACCCCCCCGCCGTGGGGCACCAGCACATCCCCACCCGGGTGCGGACGCTGCTGGCCCACAAGCGCGAGATCGTGAAGCTCGCCAAGGCCAGCGATGAGAAGGGCATCACGCTCATCCCCCTGCGGCTGTACTTCCAGGGCCCCTACGCCAAGCTCGAGATCGCCCTGGCCCGGGGAAGGGGCAAGGTCGACAAGCGGCACGCCATCGCCGACCGCGAGATGAAGCGCGAGCTGGACCGGTCGATGAAGAGCCGGCTGAAGGGTGGCTCCGGGGTGGTGTAGCCGAGCCGGCTGAAGGGTGCTTCTGGGGTGGGACCCGAGCCCCGGGCCTTGACCGCCCGCCCCGGCGAGCCAAGCATGAGCATGGCCACGCACACGATCACGCCCCCGACCGATCCCCCCACCCGCGACGCCACCACCACAACCGACAGCGCCCACAACGCGCCGGCCACCCCCACCACCTACGGCAAGGTCGTGCTCGACGGCATCACCTACGACGATGTCCTGCTGCTGCCCCGCGCCAGCGAGGTGCTGCCAGCCCAGGCCGACACATCCAGCCAGCTCACCCGCGGCATCCGCATCCGCGTGCCGATCGTCAGCGCCCCGATGGACACCGTGACCGAGGCGCCCCTGGCCATCGCGCTGGCGCTCGAAGGCGGCATCGGCATCGTGCACAAGAACCTCTCCGAGGAGGAGCAGGCAAGGCAGGTCGTGCAGGTCAAGCGATCGGCCAACGGCGTGATCACCGACCCCATCACCCTGGGGCCCAACGACACGGTGGGCCGCGCCCGCGAGCTGATGGCCCAGTACAACGTCTCGGGCTTCCCAGTGACCGAGGACGGCGCCGACGACCTGCGGAGCAAGGGCCAGATCCGCGGCATCCTGACACGGCGCGACCTGAAGTTCGTCGAGGACCTGTCCACCCCCGTTTCGCAGGTCATGACCAGCAACCCCCTGGTGACCGCCCCGGCCGGCACGACCCTCAAGGAGGCCGAGGGCATCCTCAACGAGAACAAGGTCGAGAAGCTCATCCTGGTCGACGCCAACAACCACCTGGCCGGCCTGGTCACCATGCGCGACATCGAGCGCCTCAGCCGCTATCCCGACGCGAGCACTGACGACAAGGGCCGGCTGCTGTGCGGCGCGGCCGTGGGCGTGCTCCAGTTCGACCGGGTCGAGGCGCTCATCGAGGCCGGCGTGGACGTCATCGTCGTCGACACCGCCCACGGCCACAGCAAGAACGTGCTGGAGACCGTCAAGAAGATCAAGGCCACCCACGACATCCAGGTCATCGCCGGCAACGTCGCCACCGCAGACGGCGCGCGCGATCTGGCGCTGGCCGGCGTCGACGCGGTCAAGGTCGGCATCGGCCCGGGCAGCATCTGCACAACCCGCGTGGTCACCGGCGTGGGCGTGCCGCAGATCTCGGCCATCTTCGAGGGGCTCCGCGGCGTGGCCCAGGCAGACCCCAAGAACCCCGTGCCCGTCATCGCCGACGGCGGCATCCGCATGAGCGGCGACATCGCCAAGGCCATCGCCGCGGGCGCCAGCACCGTCATGCTCGGGGGGCTGCTGGCCGGCCTCGACGAGAGCCCGGGCGAACTGGTCATCTCCGGTGGCCGGCGGTACAAGAGCTACCGCGGCATGGGCAGCGAGGGCGCCATGAACCGCGGCAGCGCCGACCGCTACGGCCAGGCCGACAAGTACGACACCTCGGGCCGACCAAAGCAGAAGTTCGTGCCCGAGGGCGTCGAGGGGCTGGTGCCCTACCGCGGCCCCCTGGCCGAGTTCGTCTACCAACTCGTTGGCGGCCTGCGTGCCGCTATGGGGTACACCGGCTGCCCGACCATTGAGGCCTTCCGCACCGACGCCCGCTTCTGCCGCGTCACCGCCGCCAGCATGGTCGAGAGCCACCCCCACGACATCCGCATCACCAAAGAGAGCCCGAACTACACGATCGAGGCCCGCGGCGAGGGGCACTGAGCCTGCCCAGCGGCATCGCCCACAACCAGCGCGCCAAAATAGGGTTGCAACCCCGGCTGGTTTCGGTCATACTACCACAGGGCGAGCACGACCCCGCACGGATCGCAACGCCATCCCGGGGCCGGGTTCCGGCCCGATTCTTCGGACCGGATTGTCGACGACCGGGTCACGCCAGACCGGGCTTACAACGAGGGAGCCACGCTTGATACAACGCACCACCATGGGCCTGTTCGCCTGCGCGCTCACGGCCGCCAGCAGTGTCGCGATCGGGCAGGACCAGCCAGATGCCGCGGTGATCCTGCGCTCGATGGCCGACTACCACGCCTCGGTCGAGCACGCCGAGTTCGCCTGCACCGTCGAGCTCTCGATGCTCGCCAAGGGGGCAGAGTCTCGGTATTGGTCGAACTATGAGGGCTCGCTGAGCCGGCCCGGCCGGCTGATGCTGCGGCACACCGGCGGCATGGACACCGCCTCGGTCTACGTGAGCCCGAGCCAGACGGCGATCCATGGCAGCGAGCACGACCGCTACATCACCGGCGCGGGCGTGGACGACGTGCTGGACGCCTTCACCCAGCACGACGTGACCTGGCTCGACTGGCAGTGGCGGATGCTCGTGGGGCCGGGGCTGAAGACCGTGGTCGCCAACGACCCCGTCGCACTCGTCGAGGGTGCCCTGGACACCGCGCAGTTCGTCGGCATCGAGGACATCGACGGAAACAGGGCCAACCGCGTGCGCATCGAGGGTGGCGGGGTTGAGTTCGACCTTTGGATCGCCGCCGAGGGAGACGCCCGGCTGCTCAGGGCACGCTACCCCCTACCCGAGGACTGGATCCAGACCGGTTGGCTCTCCGAGAGCGAGGGCTACACCACAACGTTCACGAGTTGGGCCACACCCGACACCATCGCCGAAGATCGGTTCGCGTTTCGCCCGCCTGAGACTGCCGACGAGGCGCGCACCATCGCCGGCGCCTTCTTTGGGCCCGAATACGACGACGTGGAGGACTTCGGCGACTTGGACGCCCAGGCCTGGGACGAGCCAGAGACCTCCTCGCTGGTGGGGACCAAGGCCTCCGATTTCGAGCTGTCGGCCACCGGCGGCGGAACGATCTCGCTGGCCGACGCTCTGGCCGAGAACAACACCGTGGTGCTGGACTTCTGGGCCACGTGGTGCCCGCCCTGCCGCGAGGGCCTGCCGGTGCTCGACGGGGTGGCGAAGAAGTACGCAGACCGGGGCGTCACGATCTACGCCGTGAACGTGCAAGAGAGCGAGAAGGTCGCCGCGCGGTTCATGGAAGAACAGAAGCTCTCCCTGCCCGTCGCGCTCGATAGCGATGGGTCGGTGAGCGAGACCTACCAGGTCAGCGGCATCCCGCAGACCGTCGTGATCGATGGTGACGGAACCATCCGCGCCGTGCACGTGGGCTTCTCACCGACCCTGGCCGAAGACATCTCGGCCGAGATCGACGCGTCCCTCGCCGGCGAGCCCGTGCCCGAGCCCGACGCCCGTCGCGGGGCCGAGGCGCTGCCCGAGGCAACGAATATGTCCCAGGCGTGGGCGATCAACGGCGCTTGGAGCTCAGTTGCCAGCGACGGCGGCGGCCTGGTCGCGGGCGGGTTCGGAGGCATCGCACGCTTCACGGCCGGAGGCAAACTCGAGGACCGCATCACCTCCAGTGGGCGCGGCGACACCGTCCGCCCGATCCGCCTTGGCGACGGGCAGCGCAGCTACGTCGTGTTCACCACATGGGGCGAAGCACCCACCGTCTTCGACCAGAACGGGAACCGGCTGTGGTCCGTCCCGCCCGGCCAGGGGCCCAACGACGCCTGGCCCGCAGACCTGGACGGCGACGGCGTCGACGAGCTCATCGTCGGCTACAACGGGAACACTGGCATCCGCGCGTACGACGCGAAGGGCGAGGAGCTCTGGAGCAACCGCTCCTTTGGCAACATCTGGCACGTCACCGCGATGGACCTGGACGGCGACGGTATGGCCGAGGCCATCTCCACCTCCGCCGGGGGCACGGTCCACGTCTTCAATGGTAAGACCGGGCGCCAGAAGGAACTGCTCTGGACCGGCGACTACGCCAACCTGGTCCGACCGGCCTTCCGCGAGGGTAAGCCAATCGTGCTCCTGGGCACCGGCGGTATGCAGGGGGACGCCGTGTTGATCGCCGTGAACACCAAGGGTGACGAGCTGTGGCGTCGCACCGTCGCGGATCAAGGACCTGCCGGCGAGATCGTCGCCGCGGCAAGCCGACCCTGGGCGGCTGTCAGCTTCCACGGCGGGCTCGTGTGCGTGCTCGACCTGGACGACGGGCGGATCGTTGCCCATTACAACGTCGGGGGGAACCGTCCCAAGCTCACCTGGCACGAGACCGACGCGGGCCCCACCCTGGTAGTCGCCAATGGCCGTGAGCTGCGCGCCCTGACCGTGCAAAACGAAGGCGAACGGAGGTAACCGAGCACCCCGCGTCGCCGCGCTGATCAACCGCCCCGGCGCCCGCCCGACATACGGCTGCGCGCCACGGGGCTGCGCACCTTCCAGCAGTGCGACAAGTTGCTCAGCCCTGAACGACCATCACCGCGACGCGGGCAGGAACATGCCCCACGCGGCGTACCGCTTTCCGTGGCCGCCAGAACGCCAGCCGTGCAGCACAGAGTCGGGCGAGGGGCGCTTGGGTGCCCGGGCCAGCGGCATGCCCGCCTCGCTAGGCGTGCGATCGCCCTTGGCGGCATTGCAACGGATGCACGCGGCCACCAGATTCTCCCAGCTATCGCCGCCGCCGCGCGCCCGTGGCAGCACGTGGTCGACCGATAGATCTCCCCCGCGGAAGTACCGCTTGCAGTACTGGCACTGATGCCCGTCGCGCTCGAAGATCGTCCGCCGGCTCAGCCGCACCTGCACGCGCGGCAGGCGGTCGTAGCCCAAGAGCCGGATCACCCGCGGCACGGCGATCGACAGCCGCACCGTTCGCACCCAGTCGTGGGCGGCCGGCTCTACCTCATGCTGCAGAGCTGACATCTCGACCCACTGGGCGAAGTCATAGTTGCTGAACGTGGCGGCCGAGTCCTCGCCCTCAACGTGGACGACCTCGGCCAGTTCCTTGCACAGCAGCGTGAACGCCCGGCGAGCGGTGATGACCCGAAGGGCGGCGTAGTGCTTGTTCAGCAGCAGCACGGGCACGTCCAGCGTGCATGCACGGATCGACCGGATCTCGGTGGAATGCGAGCCCCGGGAGCGGTGCCCCTTCCCATTCTTCGAGCGAGAACCGCCCCCTCGCGACGCATGGTGCGCGTCTGCGTTCGGATTCGAGTTGGGTCTAGAAGGACGCATCCTCGACAAATCCGGCTCGGACAGCAGATTGTCGGCCAGCATGGCCCGGTTGTCCACACTGGCGCCCGGATGTTTTACATGAACCAAACACACGAGCCTGTCATGGAAGCCTGGACACGTCCGCGAACCCGATCAGCCCACGGAAATCAGGAGACGACCAACCCGCTTCCCCTCAGAACTCCGCCGCCGCCAGCCACTCGCTCGGCAGGGCCCCCAGCGCCTGGGCGATCATGAGCAGGCTCTCCAGGCTCGGCAGGTGGGCGCCGCGCTCGATGCTGCTGAGCTGGCTGACGCTGACGCCCGAGGCCTCGCTCAGGTCCTTGAGCGTCCAGTCCTTCGCCGAGCGCGCGAGGCGGATCTGGCGGCCCAGGGCGGCGCGGAGCTTGTCCTGGGGCCTGACGCCCAGCGCGTACTCGCTGGCGGCCTGGGCCAGCACGCGGGTGAGCTCGGCGGGCTCGAAGGGCTTGGTGACATAATCGAAGACCTGCTTCTTGAACGTCTGGCGCATCGAGTCCATGGTCGGGTGGCCGGTGATGACGATGACGCAGAGCTTCTCCCAGCGCTCCCTGAGCTCGGCCAGCACGTCCTCGCCGCGGTCCTTGCCCATGTTGATGTCCAGGAGCACGACCTCGGGCAGCTGGGCCTCGCACGCGTCGTAGAGCTGCGCGGGCGTGGCGACCGTCCGCACCTCGTGGCCCGCGTCGGCCAGCAGGCCCTCGAGGTACTCGCGAAAGTCCGCATCGTCGTCCAGCGCGACGATGCTGAGGCTGGGGGCTGGGTCGTTCGTGTCGGGGGCGGCCATGGGCGGAGGATAGGGCTTCAGCGCCAGGCGCTCTGGGCCGGGTCGACCGACCAATCGGGCCCGAAAAAGCCGGCGCCGATGACGCCCTCGAGCCCGCCCTCAGCGCCACTGTCCAGCACGTCGGGCGTCATGAGCAGCCAGTCCGGGTAGCCCACGCCCGAGATGAAGTACCGCGGCTCGTCGGCCAGGCGCCGGCCGACCGGGCCCGTGCCCGCGACCACGCCAACCAGCGCGTCGTCGGTCCCGGCGCGCGGGTAGGCGAAGAACGCGGCCACGTCGTCGCGCTCGATCGTGCGGTCCCCCACCATCGCCGAGCCCCGGCCGATGCGCACGGGCGCATCGCCGAGAAGTTCGTCCCACAGCCGGTGCGAGTCGGCGCAGCCGTAGAGGATCACGTTGCGGCCGGCGTTGACGTCGGCGTCGGGGTCGAAGGCCGTATCGGGCACGACGTCAACCGAGCCGTTGGCGCGGTACTGCCAGGTGTCGGCGTCGTAGCGGGCCTTGGCCAGGGCCCAGGCGTTCTCTTCTTCGGTGCCGCCGGTGGCGTAGACGAAGGCCATGTTGTTGTCGAACGCGTGCTTGAACGGGCCGGCGCGGTGGGCGCCCTTGAGGGCGGGGTCGTGCAAGGGCGCAATCGCCTTCCATGGGTCATCGAGCGTCGCACGCTCGAAGTCGTACAGGATGCCGCCGCCCATGCGGTGCACCTCCTGGCCATCGATCATCACGGTGTCGCGAAAGTGCTCGCCATCGATCACCTCGTGATCCAACGAGAACGCCAGCACGTTGCTCGTGGTGATGTCCATGGGCGCCTCGGCCGTCGGGCGCACCACCGCGAGCGTCGCGGGCTCCATGGACCGCGCCTGCCGCTGGATCGTGAACAGCCTCGCCTCGCTGCTGATGGCCGGGTTGATGGTGGTGAAGCGCTCCCGCGCCGGGGTCATGTCGATGGCGCGATCCTCGAAGAACCGCATCATCGGCGGCCAGTCGACGCACTGGTTGCCCCACCAGTGCCCGGCCCCGGGCCGCTCGTAGTACGCAAAGTCGGGGTGGAACTTCGCAAGACACTCGCGCATGAAGCGGGCCTGGCTGACCGGCACGTTGTTGTCCGCGTCGCCGTGCAGCACGTAGACGCCCAGGTCCGCGTAGTTCTCTTCGAGCAGCAGCGTGCGGCTGGCGTTGTTGGCGGTGTTGAGGATCTGGCCGATGGGGTCGCCCTCGTCGAACTCGCCCGCGCCGCCGTAGCTCCAGAAGTCTCGCCAGCCCGCGCTGGGGCCGATGGCGGCGAACTTCGGGGCGAAGTGCGCTCCCACCTGCCACGTGCCGTGGCCGCCCATGGAGTGGCCGGTGAGGTAGGTGCGCTCGGCGTTCTCGTGCCCGTACGCATCGCGGGCGTGCGCGAGCACTTCGATCGCGTCGAGCCGGCCCCAGTCTTCCCAGTCGAAGCCGAAGGGCCGGCGATTGGTGGGCGCGACGATGATGGTGCCGTCCTTGTGGCCGTAGGCGTTCGCCTGGTTGCGGGCCTCGACACTGGCGCCGTGCAGGGTGAGAATGAACGACTGGGGCTGGGTTCCTTCGGCCGGCGGCGTGACGGCGTAATACTGCACGCTGCCATCGATGTCGCTGATGAAGGTGCGGCTGTGCTTGTCGTTGAGCGTGCGTACGGGCAGGGTGACGGTCGTAGCGGCGTTGCCTGAAGCGCTCCCGGCGCGGATGCGAACGCTGGCTTCCTCGCCCTCGGGCTTGCGATCGGACGCGGCGTAGACCGGGAGCTTGCGCACGCCGAGCGGGGCGATCGCGCCGTTTCCGGTCACCTCCGACGTGGCCGTCCAAGGCCCGGCCCACTCGCCCTTGACGCCCAGCAGTTGCCGTGTGGTGGCATTGACCAGCGGCGCGGCGATCGGCAAGCTCCGCATCTCGTTCGTGATAAGAAAGTCGGGCTTGGTCACATCGCTATCCAGCCAGAACAACTCCGCTTCCGGCTCGCGCAGCTCGATGCGCATCCGGCCGCGTCCGCCCTTGAACAGCAACTCGTTGTCGCCCTCGCGCAGCTCGATGGGCAGGGCCGTGATGCCCAGGTTGTAGACGTCGCCCCCACGGCGCTGGCCGTTGACCATCACGTGCCGGTGGCCGCGGGCGTGGAGCATCGCGATGCGGCGTTGCGGCGAACGAATGACCACGTGGGCGTAGCCGCCGGCGAGCGCGCGGTCGTTGAACACACCCTCGTCGTTGGCGCTCAGGGGCTTCCAGCTCGCCGACCGTCCGTCGGGGGTCGTGACCTCGTCGCCCTCGGCGGGCGGCTTCCAATCGCCGCGGACCAGGCTCAGCTCGACCGGGTCGCTCACGATCAGGCTGCGCCCGCCGCGCGAGAGGCGGTCCAGGGCGAGCACCTCGCGAACAACCAGCAACTCGGCATCGACGGGAAGGTCGACCACGGCCTGACCCAGGATGGATCGGCTGCACACGAGAACGACAAAGAAGGTGATCAGTATTCGCATGGGCATCTCCGTGCCCAGCATACGGCAATTAGACCGGCCGCGTATCGCCTACCAGGGCCAGGGCGCACCGCTTGCCACTGGCCAACGCCCCATCGATCGACGCATTGTCCAGCCAGTCGCCGCACGCGAACAGCCCCTTGCCCAGAGAAATGGATCGCCGAGGAGGCTCCAGCCACCCGGGACTCTGATCGGGAAGCGCCCGGGCGATACGTTCGACATTCAGCAGTCGCCAGCCATCGACCTGCTCACCCAGCCATCGTCGCAACTGCGGCCGGCATGCCCGATCGAACGCAGTATCATCAGCCGTGCCGCCGAGTATCTTCGGGTCGATCACGTTCGCGTACACCAGGTGCTTACCGGGCGGGGCGTACTGTTCCGCGGCGGCGGTCATCGCCACGGCGTGATTCACCGGCCCCTCACCCTGGCCGTCGAGCATCAGGATGCCCTCCTCGGTGGGTGACTCGTCGCAGGCATAAGCCAGCGTTGCCGTCGAACGCCACGAAACCCGAGCCTTTGGCGTTTCGGCGTGGCCCTCCAACAATGGGATCGCCGCATCGCCGTCCGTCGCGACCACCACCGATTCGCTTCGCAGGCGATCGCCACCCGCGTGCACGAGCCAAGCACCGCCGTCTCTTTCCAATCGCTGGGCAGCCGCCTCGGTACGTACGCATCCTTCTGGCAGCACACTCTCCAACTGTCTGGGCAACTGCCCCATCCCCGCCGCGGGCACACACGTGCGCCCTTGGGAGAACATCCGGAACACGAACTCGAGCATGCGGCTCGATGTCCGAAGCTCCGGATCGAAGAACACGCCTCCGAAGAACGGCTTAAAGAACCGCTCGATGGTGATGTCCGCATAGCCCGCGTCGACCAGAGCCTCGATGGATGCGCGGTCGGGCCGGCTCCAGATCTTCTCCACCGGGCCGGACAGAACACGCATCGACATCTCGGCCAGCCGGAGTTTGTCTCCGGCCGTCGCGATGGGCGACCGGAACCCGCGCAACGCCTCGCCAGGCCGGCGACGAGGATCGGCCACGCGATGGAAGCGATCACCGTGATACACCATGGCGCCAGGATAGAAACAACACAGATCGAGCGAGTCGTAGTCGAATGCTTCGGCCGCATGCGGGTAAGCGGTCAACAGAACCTGGAACCCCCGGTCGATCAAGTAGGTCCCATCACCGGTCTCCAACCGATCGGTGCGCACACGCCCGCCACATCGTTCGCCGGCCTCAAGCAGCACGAAGGACCGGCCGGAGGCGTGTAGTATCCGCGCGCAGTTCAGTCCCGCCAGGCCACCCCCAATAATCACCGTCTCAGTATCCATGCCCGCCTCGAAACAACAGAGTGAGCCAGAATATGCGAGTTGTGGTCCAGCGTGTTTCCCAGGCCAGTGTCTCGCTCCCAGAAGAAGGCGATGTTAGCGGCGAAATAGGCACCGGCCTACTGGCCATGGTTGGCCTCCAGCAGGGCGATACCGATGCCACGATCGATTGGATAGTCGACAAACTTGTGCGCTTTCGGATCTTTCCCGACGATCAAGGCAAGATGAACCTATGCGTGTGCGAGGTTGAGGACGCCGGCGTCCTGCTGATCCCAAACTTCACCGTCGGGTGCGAAATAGAAAAGGGCCGTCGCCCAAGCTTCGATCGCGCCATGCCCCCGGATGCGGCACGCGAAAAGTTTCTCTCGTTTGTGGAAAAAATCAAAGAGAAAGTCGGCAATGTCCAGTCAGGCGTGTTCGGGGCACACATGAGCGTGCACCTGACCAACGACGGACCCGTGACTTTCGTTATTGATTCTCAGAAGCAATGAAACGGGCCTCGGCCAGCATCCCCAACGCCGCCCGCCACTCCAGATAGCGGTACGGAACACCCATACGATCATGCAGGGATTTCACCATCCCGTGCGCCCGTTCGGTAAGTTCTTCCTGCCAGCCCTCGGCAGCGGGATCGCAGAAGTAGGTCCGGCACCCGACCGGCTTGATAGTGTGGACGCCACACAACGTGCCGACCTGAAACGGGCAACCCCCGCGCTCCAGCGCCGCCGCCACCGAACTGGGCGTCAGCGAAGAATGCTCCTCCCGTAACTGATAAACACACCAAGCCGCCTCGAGCCCGGTGACATAGAGACGGTGCCCGTATCGATCGAAGTTGCAGCAGCGCCCCGACGCCACGCACACCGGGCTTCGGGCGGCCACCTGGTCGGTGATCATCTGATAAATGCCGTCCAGCCGAGCACCGAACTCGGGCTGCCCGGCCGCATGCAACCAGGCCCGCGCTTCAGCAAGATCACCCGCTTCAACCCGCCGCATCAGATCGGGCTCGCATCACGGGTCAACCGCACCAGTCGCGAAGGCGTCAGGCGGCCCGTGTTCATGCCCGGGCACGTGGCCGCCGCGCTGTCCCACGCTCTCGCGTCGGTCAGATTCTTCTTCCAGAAGGGCCACGTCCGGCATTGCAGGGGCCGGTGCTCGTACACCCCGCACACCGCACGGCCGGGGATGCTGGCACGGTCGAGGAACACGCAGTCCCAACCAAACGCCGTGAGCCGCTCGCGGAGCGAGATACCCCCATCCAGGGGCTTGGTGTATTGCTCGATGAACTCGGCATGGCTCAACCCAAGGTGCGCCGCCAACTCGGCCTGCTCCTCGGAATCCATCAGCACCGATCCGGGCTCGCCCGTACAGCAGTTGCCGCACATTGTGCACGCAAACCGCAGCCCGTCTTCCGTGCCCGCCATGGTCCGGGCAACGGGACCACATGGCGACGCCTCAAACCAGTCGGACGCCTGCACGCTCATGCCAGCACACTCGCGGCGGTCTCAAATGTTGCCGTCACGCTTTGGGTCACAGGCATATAGCGCAGCGCCACGATCGTCTGATCGTCGTCGCGGGTGCGCGACTGGGTGTGCGCGTACACCGCGCCATGCACCGAATCGACCACGCAGCCCGGCTGGCCTGAACAGCCCTCCAGGGCCGCGTCCAGCCCATCGACGCCAAACATCTCGCGCTCGGGGTTGAACGACTCGGTGATTCCGTCCGTGTACAGCACGATGGTGTCGCCGGCTTCAAGCTTGATTGAAGCGCTGGTTGCGCCCAGCGGCTCGAACACGCCCAGCGGGAGGCTGCCCGCCTCTTCCAGCGGCACCACTTCACCGGTCGCGCCCCGCTTCCATCTCGGGGGGTTGTGTCCCGCCCGACTGAACTGGAACTCGCCCGTCGAGGGGTCGTAGATCGCCAGGAAAGCCGTGGTGAAGGCGCCCTCGAGCCCCGCAGCCACCAGACGGCTATTGGTGTGCTCGAGCACCAGGTGCGGGTGCATCCCGCTGCCCTCGTAGGCGTGCAAGATGGCGTGCAGCATCGCCATCACCGTCGCAGCCGCCGCCCCGTGGCCCGAGACATCGGCGATCAGAATCCCCCACCGCCCATCCTCGAAAGGAAAGAAGTCGTAGTAGTCCCCGCCCGCCTGGTCGCTGGTCAGGTAGCTCGTCGCCAGCGTCAGCCCTGGAATCTCCGGCAGCGTCCGCGGCAGCAGGCTCTGCTGCACGCGGGCCACCTCCTCGAACTGCCCCCGCAACCGCTCGCTGGCCCGCTCCGCCTCGCGCACCGCCACCAGATTGCGCGTCGCAGTCCCGCTCAGGTTGGCCACCATCACAAATAGCTCAAGGGCGTCCTCATCGAACGCCCCCGCATCGCGCACGAACTGGAAGGCCCAGTTGAGCGGCTGGCCGCGATCGAAGATCGGGGTCGCCAGCACCGCGCGCATGTCCGCGGCGGCATCGCCCAGCACCAGGTCGCCCTTCACCCCATCGAGCAGCACCAATCCGGGCTCGCCGGTCTCAATCAACTGACCCAGCAGCCCACCGGTGCTGATGGGCAGCCGGTCCCAGTCACGCCACGGGTCAAAACGCCCGTAGATTTCCTGACCATCGTCGCCGGACCGCTCCACCTCGGCGGTGTCGATCATTCGCGTGAGCTTGTACTCCCCCTCGGCCAGCCCGCGGACCGACGCCGAGGCGTACAGATCAACCGGGTAGAGCTGCCACATCCGCCGCAGGGCGAGTTGGATCTGCCCCGGCTCCTCGGCGCGGCTGACATCTTCGAGCAACTCTCGCACGAGTGCCAGGCGGGCCTTCGGATCTGTCAGCACTTCGGCCATGTCAGGATGATATGGATCCGCCCCGACGCCGCCCTATTCCCATCGGCCAAAGTTGGGGGCTCCCGCGTCGGCTATCGGGCATCCACCGCCTTGGGCGAGCCCACCCGCCGGGCGTGGTGGCCGTGCCCCGATGTATCCAGTACATAGGGGCCCATCGAGCGATCGAAGGTGTACAAGGCAACCGTGTCGCTGTCGGCCGAGAGGCGACGCTCGGGGCTGAACCGCTCGCCCAGGTACCGGGCGGTGCTAGACAACCTGACCTCGTCGATCTGTCCCTCGAAGAAGCTCATGGGGTTGCCCGCGCCGTCCGGATCGGCCCCGACGAACAGCGGTAGGTTGTTGGCCGTCCGCTTCCAGGCGGGATCCACGCCCTCGGTCGAGACGAGATGCCCGTCCAGATACACCCGTGTGGCGTTGCCGTCGTACACCGCCGCGACGTGGTGCCAGGTGTCGGTCTTGAGCGAATCGGCGACCCGGTTGTTGCGGTAGCTGCCACCGAGGTGATTGCTGAATCCCAGCACGCCGTTGCTTACGAAGAAGCCGTACTCGCTGCCTTGGGTCTTGGTGAGCAGGCCGCGGCGGCCCTCGTAGTTCCGCGCGTTGAACCAGCACTCGACGGTGAACGGCCCCTGATCGAAGCTGGCGATGCCACTGGGGATCCGGATCGCGTCGTCTACGCCGTCGAAGTCCAGGGCCATATTGGCCAGTGGCAACTCGCTGCCCAACATGCTTGACAGATCGACCGGGACCTCGACCTCGGTCCTCGGTAACGCGTAGCGAGCGGTCTGACCCAGGTAGTCGGCATCGACGGCAAAACTCAGGCGATCAAGGAACTCGTCAGCGCTCGACGCGGGGCGACCCACCAGGAAGGCGAACTCCTTCTTCTCGCCCGCCGCGAGCACGGCGTGGGTGTGGTCGGGCCGCACCAGCCAGCGGTTGTCGCGGCTGTTAGGCGAGACCTCAACCTGGAGTTGGCGGTCGGTGGTGTTCTCGAGGGTCAGCGCCACCTCGCCCCGGGCGCCACCCTGTGCGCCGAAGGTCACTTGGCCGTCGACCTCCACGCCCTGGCGGGCCTGCCTCGCCAGACGATCGGCCATCTCCCCGGTAATCTCACGCACGTTCATCGCCGCGCCCACGGGGTAGGCGGTCATCGCGATCTGGTCGGGCCGCACAGTGATCAGGTGGTACTGGTGCAGCCAGCCTGCCTGGGGCGCCTGGTGGCTCTGCCCGCCGCCGACGGTCGCGAGGGTGACGTACTCGATACCGTCGTCGCCCTGAGGTCCAAAATCATGCCGCATCCTGTGGATGTGCCCGGCGAAGACGGCGCGGACGTTGCCCGCCTCGACAAGCATCGGGTGCACGTTCTCGTTCCAGTCGTCGCCGTAGCCGCCGCCCAGCCAGCGTGGGTGGTGCACGAACACGAACTGGTGCGTGGCGTCCTGGCCGCGCTCCAGGGCCTGGGCCAGGAAGGCCCGCTGGTCCTCGCTCATCGCCTGGCTCGCGGGCTTGCGGAAGTTCTTCTCACCCGTCTGCGGGTCGCCTTCGTCGGTGTAGAGCACGATGAAGTGGCTTCCCTTGTGCATGAAGCTGTACCACAACGGGCCGAAGTGCATCTCGTAACTCTGCTCGTGCTCGCCCCCAGGCCGGTCATCGCCCCGCCAGTAGATGTCGTGGTTGCCCGCCACGGGGAACCACGGGCACAGCAGTTGGCCCATGACCGTCTTGTACTCGGTCATCTGCGTCATCCACTCATCGGTCTGGTTGTACCCGTCGATCAGGTCGCCCACGGTCAGCACCAGGTCGGGCTCGATGAGGTTCACGTCGCGCACCGCGTCGGCCAGCACGTTGATGCCAAGGTCCGGCCCGCCGGTGCGGTCGCCGAAGATAGCGAACACGAACGCCTCCGTCTCGCCGGGCAGTGGCAGCGTCACCGACGAGTCGCGCGTGGTAAAAAAACGCGTGCCGTCGGGCGCGACCGTCGAGTGCGGGCGGTTGTGCGTGTGCAGGTGCCGCTGGTGAAAGAGAAAGGGGGTCCTCTCGTCGGCCTTGTACCCCTCGTCCATCACCCCAGGCTCGCGGGCGCCGTCGCTGGTGCTCGACCCGCTCGGCTCGCCGTGCTGGGCCACGACGACCGATGGGATCGCAAGGCAAGACAACATCAGCACCGCGGCCGCGGACGGGGCGTAACGCATAGCAGAATCTCCAATAGCTCGGG